>JAQUHK010000072.1 GCA_028683655.1 Alphaproteobacteria bacterium | reverse complement strand
TGCACTTTGGGACGCGGTCGAAATTCTCAAAACTCATGTGTGTGCGAAACTACATAAGAGAATCAGGCTTGACTGCCGAAGTAAAGTGTGATATGGTCCTAGGCATGAAAGCATGTGAAAAACCAACGAAAATGTACCCGAATGGCCGGACTGGAACTGAGGCCGGAGAGAGGATTCACCGATACCACAAAGAGGAGGTTTGCGACGAATGCCGGTCCGCAAGGAACCAGAGGCTCCGAGAGCGGCGATACGAGCGATCCCCGTGGATGCAGCCGCACGAGGTGAGCATGGAATGCGAGAGGCGCACAAAGAAGTTCCCGAACGGTAAGACAGGCTTGCACGCAGGGTTCGCCGCTCACCAGCGAATAGGGGAGAAGCCCTGCCGTCCTTGCTACGAAGCAAACCGGGAGTACAGTGCGGCCAGAATGCGAGGAAAGCAAGAGCAGTACCGGGAGAAGCAACTTGTAAGGAATCGCAGGCGCAGGGCTAGGAAACTGGACCTCCCGGAAGAGAAGTACAGCGTAGAGGATATCGCAAGGAAGTACGGAACTACGTGCTACCTGTGTGAGACCGAAGTCGATCTATCCATCACCGACAGGAATCACCCAGGGTTCCGAAACCTAGATCACCTGGTACCATTACATCACGAGAGTTGCCCTGGAGATATCAAGGAGAACGTGAGGATCACTCATGGTCTGTGCAACAGAAAGAAGAACGGGAGCCTGATCGAAGATCTGGCCCTTCCGTTCGACCCGCCAGGAGAAGGAGAGAAGGAGAGAGGGAATGACAGCAGGAAGACCGAGAAAGCCCGGAGGACGAGCGGATAAGCGGGACCCGAGGAAGACGGTGATTCTGGAGAACAGGGACGAAGCAGAAATCCCGGCCATGCCGAACCCGCACGACTACCTGCCGATCCCTCCCGGAGCAGAGGGGGAGGACGACGATGACTTCTACGATCCGGAGTTCGACTGGGCCGAGCCGGTCAAGCAGTGGTGGGTCGATATCTGGACATCCCCGATGTCGAGCGAGTTCGTCAACTCGGACATCCACGGTCTCTACATCGCGTGCGTGTACCTGCACGAGAGCCTGAACCCGCACTACAAGTTGGCTGAGCGGCTCAAGGCCGGAGCGGCGTGGGAAGCCACAATCAAGAACTACGGCTTGACTCCGACCGCGCGTGAGAGCCTGCGCTGGGCCGTGTCCCAGGGTGAGCAGGCACAGAACCGCACCAACCAGTTGCGTGCGCAGGCATCTCAGACCCCGCAGCAGCAGAAGAAGGCTCGCAGCGAGATCGACGATCTGTACGCGGAGCACGGATAACTACCCCCTCTCTACCCCCGACTGGACATCGAGGGGGTGAGGGGCTAAACTGGGGGAACAACATCAACCGAGCAAGGAGAGAGATGAACCCCATCAAGAAGATCATCAAGGCGTTCAAGGAGCGCGACAACGAGATCCACCTGCATCTGGACGAGTTCGAGAGCAACGAAGTGTTCAACGTCTTCCGTTTCAAGAACCACCCCGAGATGACGCTGTTCCTGAACGTCCCCGAGAACCTGGCAACCCTGACCGTCGAACTGGACGAGAAGGACGCTGACGGAGAGACGATCTTCCTGTCGTCCGAGCGGTTCGAGGACTGGGCAGAACTGAACAAGCACGCTCCGTACTGGCCGCACACGCTGCGCAGCATGGAGATGATGTACCGCCAGGCCTACCAGGACGCTGACATGTCCAACTCGGACGAGGAGGAGGACCGGTGATAAGGCAGTTCCGAGCAATCTCCTATGTCCAGCCGAACAGCCTCAACAAGGACGGCTACTTCATCTTCGGACCGGCCAAGTACACCCGACAGGAAGCGATCGAGCACCGGGACTCCCTCCAGCAGGAAACCTTGTCGGTGCTCGACTCAGTCCAGTTCCGAGAGATCACGTCATGGATTGATGAGTGATGAAGATCAGAGACATCGCAGCGCTCGTCATCATGACCTGCATCGTCATCGGGGTCACCCTCTACATGATCCGATTCTAGAAAGAGAGAAAAAGAGATGAAGATTCTCAATGTGGTGTACTACTCACACCTCGGAAACACGGGCCGCTTTGTCCGTAACCACCTCGTCCCGTCAATCACGGAGATGGAAGCCCCGACACACAACGGGCTAGTCTCACACCAGATCTTCGGACCAGGACCGCACCAGCCGGGAATTCCGACCAAGCCGCTGTTCTTCTCCCCGGCCTACGCAGACACCAACGATTTTCTTCTGGTGTTCCCCTGCTACGGACGGACCAACCCCGAGACCCGCGAGTTGGAGGACATGGTCCCGATGCCGATTCGGGACTTCGTCAAGCGGGTCGAGAACGAGAACCTCGGTCGCATCATCGGAGGGGTCGTGTGCGGTAACCGGACCTTCGGGTCGGACTTCACCAACGTGAAGGGCCAATTTGACTATCCGGTACTCGGTAGAGTAGAATTGGCAGGGAGCCGAACAGACGCAGACGACATCGTAAGCCGACTGAGCCATCCGGCTCTCGAAATCAGATGAGTAAGTGGTACGTAGCCGAGAGGCTCCGATCGCTGGACTTTCACAATCGACTGAAAGGAAAAGTTATGGCCTACCAGGCAGAAGTCTCGGACATCCGAGGTGGCAAGTGGGGCACAGTGTGTGAATCTCAGTTGACCCTCCTCCCCACCGATCTCGCACTTGTTGCCGATATCGAGCCGGGAGACATCATCGAAATTACCGTCATCAAGAAGAAGGAGAACCCCTATGTTTAGCCCTACAGAGCGAAAGATGTACTACACGCTCAACTACCACGCAGCGAAGGTCCGCGCAGAGATGATCGTCCTGGCGGTGGCAGCATCGGAGGCCGCTTTTGCAGATGTAGTCGATGAATACATCAACCAGGAAGGGGTCGAAGAAGCAGAAAAGAACGACATGATCTGGTTCGGCAACAAGATGATCGAGGACCAGAGGGAGACGGTGCTCGACAGACTGATGACCACATCGCCCAAGAAGATCTCCGAGATCTACTCGATCCTGGTGGATGCAGCAGGACTCATCGACGAGGAAGACGAAGAGAAGGTAAATCACGAGGATCTTCTCCGTGAGTTCGCAGAGGAGGCTGAGAAGTGAAGGCTGGATTGGGAGTCGTTTTGCTTGGCCTGATCGTCTGGCTCGCCATCGTTTTTCTGATGGGGGCTGTGCTGGCGTGGGGATCAGAGGGACATCTGGAGACAATCTTCGAGAGAGAAATCCCGTTCTTCAATCTGTGGATGGTGTCCTCGATCGCGCTGGCCTTCTTCGCCCCTAAGACAAGCCTGGAGTTCAAGTAAAAACTAAGACCCGCTTCGGCGGGTCTTTTTGCGTTCCATCAACAAACCGTCAACAAAGTCTTTGAAAAACGAGCCTATCTAAGCGATCGAAACTCTCCAAGTGACCACAGGTACCAGAGAGGCCCCTCCAAGACGCTGAAGGGGCCTTCTCGTTAGTTTCTGATGGGTCTCAGTAGTGATCGAGCAAGCGAACTTCGTACGCGCAACCGCTTGGGGAGGAAATAAGGCGATCTCGGAGCCGTCGAAGTTCAAGAAGTTGACGGTCCGGCTGGGGATCGTAGTCGCCGGTAATCTCTGATTCGCGGAAGCCTTCCACCGAGGCCAGATCGTCGCTCTCGGGGAGGCTGAACTCGTCCGGGATCTTGTCGAGGACGGAGACGGCCTTGATGGCCTCCGTAAGGAGTTTTCCGGCGATGCCGACGAAGATCATTGGCGACCCGCCACGCTTACGGAGCCACGGCGGGTCAACCTCGTTGCTCCAGCACTCGAAGAACGTGTAGCGCTGGGAGGAGAGCATGTTCTCCTCGTGGTTGAGCAACCAGGCTCTGCCGACCAGTTCGGGGACGTAGCCGTAGTGTGTGCCGTCGAAGAACAGCGACCACTGTTCGAGGGTCTCGAAGGCCGAGAGGCGAACTCCGAAACGAGACATGCGGAGCCAGGCCGCGAGGATGGTCACCGCGAGCATCTGGTCGGGGCCGGTGAGAGGCCACCAGCCGCGACCGGAGGGTCGCACGAGGCTCTCCAGGGTCGAGAACGGCTCCAGGTCGAAGACGGTCCCCTCCAGCGCGGACTGGATAAACCCGCCACGGACCAGGGAGTCGTTGTCGATGAGTTTGCGTAGTTTGACCTCTTGGAGACCACTGATGTCGTCGATGTGCGCGGTCTCGATCCCGCCGTACGCGAGGATCATGAGTTGGAACTGATTCGCCAGGGTGTCCGCGTCACGCTTGCCGATGACCCGCCCTGCAGCCCGGACGGTCTCGATGATCCCCACGGCCTCCCACTGGTACGCCGAGAGCGAGACCGCGTAGCACGGCGAAGTCGAGAGCGCGACCTGGAGCGGGGTCAGGTCGCAGTCGTTGCGCTTAGGCCAGTAAGCCTGAGGGGTCCGGTGGTCGAGCCAGGCCCGCTCGTTGGTGCCGGAGTCCGCCGCGCGAGCCATCCCCACGGAGTGCGCGGTCCGCTTGGCGGAGGCGACCCGCGTCGCAGGCTTGATCGAGGCGGTCACCTCGCGCAGTTCTCGACGCGAGAGCATCTTGGCGATCGGAGCCAGCAGCGACTTGCCGAGGCCGAGGCGCGTGAGCGACGAGTACGTGAAGAGGCTGTCCATGACTTCGAGGTCACGCTCCCAGATCTCCACGTCGGACTCCAGGCGCGTCAACGAGCGGATCGACTCAGCCGAGCCGATGGACGCGGCGAAGGACGCTTCACGGAGCACCTCGTGAAGTTCGTCCCTCATCCGCGAGGGGTCGTAAGTGAAGTCGCGTTCTGTCATGAAAAAGATCATACCACACCACCACCAAAAAGGGCAAGGTTTATAACGCTTTGGTAACACTACACCTCTGACCTGCGGAAACAGGAAAATACTACAAAAACTACACCCCCATGTAGTCGATTTTGCAGTAAATAAATCGCTCTGACCAGCGCTTACTCTGAAAAACTGCACAAACTACAGGTTCTGGTCCCGCTATTATATATATATAGAAGGGGGAGGGGGGCTTAGATCATAAAAATCAAAATGAGAAAAACAACCCTATACGCAATATATTTTTTAAAAGTATGTAGTATTTAGAGATTTTAGCGTGTTTTGCCTGGTCAGACCCCCTAAATCGTCCTACAAAAAAACTATTTTCTACTACACAGGTTTTTCACAGGATGTAGTTTTCATGTAGTAAATGCAGGTCAGAGGGGGTTTTTAGGTGTCGAAAAAGACTGCCCCAAAAACTACACTTTTTGGCCGATATGAAAAGGTGTAGAAAATACTCGAACTAAAGTTGTAGAACATATGTTCGATTAAATTCATAATTTGGTCCAACTACCCCCGAAAGGGTGTAGACAGGTCTGTCTATATAAATTCATAACATTTATTTATATTCACGCAAATGGCACCTACGGGACCGTAACCTACGTTACCGTATCGTTACATTTCCTTTTTGGAGGGGTGGCTGGTATCATGGAAAACGACCACAAGAGAGGAACATTTATGTACAAGATATTCGACATGTCATTGCCTGACGCATACATCAAAGAGTTGTCCAGTCTGGAACTGACACTGCTCATCGAAGAGGCCAAGGCGGAGCACATGAGGCTCGAAAACGAGATCGACAGCCTCATGTGGCGGGACAGTCCGAGGCTGGAAATGGGACCCAACATGCCGCTCCCGAGTGAGTACGCATACGACCCGATGCTCTATAGCGAGGAGATCGAGGACGACCCGACGATGGAGCAGAGACTCCGGGTTGCCAAGGAGTTGGCGGAGAAGGTAGGCTTGGTGCTCGCGGTTCTGGGGAGCGCCCAGACGCAGAGAGCCAAGGTCCTCAACCTGGAGGCCAAGGTGGAACGAGAGAGAGAGAGGGCCTGAGTTGACATCCGACGAACAAACCAGTAAGATGGAGGCCGAGGCACAGAAGATGTCCGAGGCACTGAAAGAGCACGGCTTCGACATCCTTCAGGTTATGTGCCTGGTCTTGTATGAGACACCGGAAGGCCCCGGAATGGCCACCGTCTCCACAGAGGAGGCTCCACAATCAATAAGAACCCTGATGCTGCAGACAGCACTGGAAAGGAAGTAAATTGAGTACCCCTATTTTCGAGGACGAGCGATTCGTACTCCTGGAACCGCACGCAGTCCTCATCGCCAAGTCCACCCCGATTCCCGGGGTGATCTCCGGACTCTACGAGGCGCTCGGAGGCGAGTACCGGGAGCGTCACGATGAGATCGACTCCCCGGCACCGACGATGGAGTTCGCGGGTCGAGTGTGCTACGAGGCCTTCGCCAGCAAGAACGAGAAGACAGATTCTCACGAAGGTTACCTGCGCAACATTGCCGAGCAGAACCACGGATCGGTGTTCGAGCACTCTTCCTTCTCGTTCTTCTTCTCCGGCATCAGCCGAGCGGACAGCCACGAGATCGTGCGTCACCGTCACTTCTCGTTTTCGCAGAAGTCGCAGCGCTACGTGCTCAACTCCACGCCGTACGAGATCTCGCTGCACCCGACGCTGTTTGAGTCTGCGGAAGACCCCCAGGATCTGTACTTCTTCGCAGACCGGGCCGCAGACGACTTTGAGAGTGCGCAGACCGAGTACGAGGCGCTCCGCAACCTGGGCTACAGCCGGAAGCAGGCTGCAGAGGCGGCTCGACTCTACCTGCCGAACGCTGCAGCAGTAAACATTGTCGTGACCGGCAACGTGCGGTCATGGATGGAGTTCGTCTCCAAGAGGCACCACCCTTCGGCAGATGCCTCCCTGCAGCACCTGGCGGGTCTCGTGTACGACATCCTCAAGGAGGAACTTCCCGAGGTCTTCAGCGAAGAGGCACGAGCAATCTGGGATTGGCAGTTCAGCCAGGGAGGGGTTCAGAACGATGTCTAACGCTACTTTCGATCACTCCGATATGTGGACCGGCTTCAGAGATGGAGAGACGGGCCTGGAGGTCGGGATCTTCGATGACGGAGAGATCATTGTGGAGAAGTTCTTCCCCGACGAGTTCGGGGAGAACGTCGTCGCCTACATCCGTCCGTCCCTGGAGGACTGGAAGCGGATCAGAGATATGGCGGAGAAGAACGTTCGCCAGATGGAGCAGTAAAAAAGTCCCCCTGCTTGACAGGGGGCACCACATCGTCTATACTGAAGACACACCACAACGAGAAAGAGAGAAAATGAACACAGAAGAATTGACCGTAGGAGACTTGATCTTTCTGCCTGTAGGATCTGTCGTTGAGTTTCTGGAGCCTAACGGAGAGCCGCGATACTACGAGACGACAAAGCGCAAGGACCGACTGTGGGACTGCACTTTCTGCCCCGCAAACCACACGAGCAGAGATATCGCATCATTCAAGATGAAAATGCGACTGAAGAAGATGGGAGACCCCGAGGTTGGCGAGACCATCACTTCCGAGCAGGTTGGAGTTGCGTCTCATTTCCCGATCGGGACCAGACTTCAGGACGTGGACAAGTCCGAGGATATGTACTGGCAGAGGGTCGAGGGAGGATGGTTCTACGACCCCGAGGATTTCTTTGAGAACCCCGACCGCACCCCGACTAAGTCCTTGAACGAAGATTACGCACCCTACACAGTCCTCCCCAAGGCTGAGGTCAAGGAGGCTGAACTGCCTCGTCTCAACGAGAAGGGTGACGCTCCGGAGAAGACGGAGTTCACCGCCGCAGAGGCCTCTCGGATGAGAGGTGTCATCTTCGAGGATAACGACGGAGATTTTTGGAAGAACTTCGACGGGTACTGGAAGTACATCTCGGCGGAGTACCCGAAGTACCTGCATCTCTGGGAAATCCCGAGCAGCACTCTCTCTCCGGATCATGAGCCGTACACCTTCCTTGGCTACAAGGACGATGATCTGGCCGGAGAGAACGAGATTCCGCGCTTTGCAAAGAACCAGGAAAAGCCAAAGAAGGCAGGCCTGATCGACGCATTTGAGACATCTGTTCTCAGTTCTCTCACTGCAACGCCAGCAATCGAGTACCACTTCTCCACGGATGCTGGACCCGCTTTCTCGGAAGAGGTGACGAGTCTCTTCCGAAACGAGGACATCGAGGTCGAAAAGACCGAAGGCCTCACTGTCGAGGACCTGCTGAAACGCCCGGATCGGCTCTACTACGACTCAGAAGGCGACCTGTGGGGATGTCGGGACGGCAAGTGGGCCTGGGGAGAGACCCTGGAGGGCCTGGTTCGCAAGTTGAGCATATTCCAGCACGACGAGCCTCTTGGCGGCGGCGTGGAGCCGTACCGAGTGGCTGAGGGGATGTCCCTGCCGGAGCCGGAACCGGAAGAAGAGAAGGCACCGACAATCACTGAGTTGTTCACCAGTCTCGTCAACTCTCTTGAGCGGATCGCCAAAGAACTGGAGGAGAAGTAATGCACATGGATGAAGCAGTACAGAGCGTGTACGACTGGAACCTGCGGTTCGGTCATATCACCGGGGACCCGGTCAAGGACGCAGAGCGGTGGGAGAGAGACACCGTACACCGCTATCTCGCTCTCGACCTGATCGAAGAGGAGGTCAGTGAACTCACAGACGCGGTCATCGACCGCGACAAGGTCGAGATGCTCGATGCGGTGTGCGACATCCTCGTGACCGTGTTCGGCCTTGCCGCCAAGGCGGGTATCAACCAGTACATCCCGGAGGCTTTCCGAGAGGTGATGAACTCCAACTGGTCGAAACTGGACGCAGAGGGCAATCCCGTGTATTATGAGAGCGGAAAGATCGGGAAGTCTGATCTCTACTACCCGCCGAGCCTGGCGGACATCATCGAAGGCATTGACGAAGGAGTATTATGAGCGACATCTACCGCGCAAACCGGACCGACGAAGGTATCGAGGTCTACCGACATATTCGTGACGCAGCAGATCAGCGCTACCTCGTGTCCAAGGAGACCGACAAGGACGACGAGGGCAAGACCTCTGAGAAGGTTGTCGTAACCAACAAGGGGACCGGAGAGAAGATCTCTGGCCGATCGACAATCTACAAGAGAGTGATTACTGCCGTCGAAGAGATGGAAGCCCGAAATGGTTGATGAATACTCTGCCAGGCCCTCCGAGATTGAGTACAACGCCTTCCCGGAGGGAGGCTCGTTCCGGGAACTGAAAGTTCACCGAAAAGTGAACAACCGGACCGGCTACCCGGTCAACAACCAGGTTTACCGTGCTCGAAAGTTCGAGGGTGAAGATGTCTGGCGGATCAGAAACGAGGTTGCCGGGGTCAACATCAAGTACGGGACCTTGATTTACCGCAACGTCGTCTCAGCGATCTACAACTGGGACACTTCTGCCGGGGTATGATAATCTGATAGGCAATTGCTGTCTATCAGAGGAGCCGTAATGGCAAGAAAGCGCGGAAGATCCCGCAAGTCTCTCAACTCCCGACCCAAGGGGAAGGGAAAGCACGGAGGTAAGTGGGGTCACAATTTCACCCCGAAGAACGCCGTCGCACGTAAGTTGAAGAACAAGACTTACGGACGCAAGAGCACAAAGTCCCGCAAGCGTCGGTAGGGCTTGACAAAGGCCGACTGCTAGTGTATCGTCGATAAGTATGGCGAGATACTGTAATTGGTCTACTGAGACCCCCAGGTTCGAGAGATGTCTTAATCTCGCTGAACCTGGGGGATATCGGTGTTTGGAACACCCAAAGGAAAAGGTTAAGCGACAGGGAGACTTGGACACCGCCGCGAAGAACGCAATCCGAGACAGATTAGGCCGGAAATGCGCGATTTGTGGACAGTTTGCGATCGAGGTTGACCACATAGTGGAAATGGCTGAGTTTGCCCCGGAAGATAGATGGAGAGCAAACCTACCAAGCAACCTGCAACTTCTGTGCTTCCAACATCATGCGGAGAAGACGGCGAAGTATCGGAGAGACAAGATTGCTCTTGACGATCCGGACGATACATCGACCTCTGCTCGAAACCGCAAGAAGAAGCGGCGCAGAAAGAATGGGATTTACTACTAGGAGGTAAGCCTTGGAAGTTATCGTTCCGAGACCAGAGAAGGACAAGGACGGCAACACATACCCGACCCTTGGGCCTCAGATTTGCGATTTTATCGAGGAGCGCTTCTCGTACGGTCCGGGACCTCTCAGAGGTGAGCCGTACAAGGTACGGAAGGACTTCCGGTACCTGATTTACCGTGCTTACGAGCACTTTCCTGACGGGTACAAGATGGACTACGACGGAGAGATGGTTGACTTCTCCGGTCGTCGTCACTTCAACCAGGTCAACGTGTCCCTGCCGAAGGGGTCTGCGAAGTGCCTGGATCACGACACAGAACTCATCCTTGAGTCCGGAGAGATCGTCCTTGCGAAGGATCTGGAGGCAGGCCAGTCAGTCATGTCCTATGACCAGGGTGAAGTCGTGTACCGAAAGGTAATGGCCGTAGAGGAGCAGCCCGTCTCTCGGCGGTTTAAGGTCTCGACCTCCAGAGGTCGAGAGATCATCGTGTCTGAGGGACATCCGTTCCTTGTGAGCGGAACTCAGTGGAGAGAGGGGATGCCCAAGTACCACAGATACACGGCCAACGACCCGAAGGCCGGGGAGGAGTCCTGGTCGAAGGTCGAGGACCTGGCCCCTGGAGATCGACTGGTTCCGGCGCTAGACTCGGCCCCCGAGGGAGGAGATCCTGCTCTGGGCTGGCTTCTCGGTGTGCTCCAGGGAGATTGCACCGGAGACGGAAGGCTGAGCAACGCCGACCAGGAAATCACTGATCGGGTGAGCGACTTCTTCGGCCTAACTACTCTGGCCCACGCTCAGGATGGTCAGTTCTACCTGCGCGGGGTCCGGCCCTTCCTCAGGGAGCACGGCTTGGCAGGGGGTAACGCCTACTCCAAGCGAGTTCCGAATGCGGTCATGACCGGAGACAGAGAGACCCGGCTCGGGTTCTTGGCTGGCCTGCTGGATACCGATGGCTCGACCATTAACCGCTCGATCTCACCCACTAAGCGGACGAGGACTATCGAGTGGTATTCCGTATCACGGGATGCCATGAGAGACGTGCAGCAAGTCCTTGCTTCCATAGGGATCAACGCGACTCTCAGGAAGAAGATGAGCGCGTACAAGGGTGAGCCATTCACCTCATGGACCGTCGTCGTCAGCGATAAGGCCCAGGTG
>JAQUHK010000071.1 GCA_028683655.1 Alphaproteobacteria bacterium | reverse complement strand
CGTGCAGCAAAACGCTCCATCCCGCGATATTTTTCGGGCGCATTTTCGTTGATGTGCGCGTGCTTGTCGAAGATGTTAATCATCTCCAGATTGTGACGCTTGCCCACCGCGAAATCGTTGAAGTCATGCGCAGGCGTAATCTTCACCGCGCCTGTTCCTTTTTCGGGATCGGCGTACTCGTCGCCAACGATGGGGATCAAACGATCCGTCAGCGGCAGGCGCACCTTTTTCCCAATCAGATGTTTCAGCTTTTCGTTTTCCGGATGCACCGCGACCGCCGTATCACCCAGCATGGTTTCGGGGCGCGTCGTGGCGACCACAATCACCTCGTCGCTCCCGTCAATAGGATAGATGAAATGCCACAAATGACCTTTGATTTCCTTGGACTCGACTTCAAGATCCGATATGGCCGTCAGCATCTTCGGGTCCCAGTTCACAAGGCGGTTGTCCTTGTAAATCAGTTTTTCGGTGTAGAGCTGCACAAAGACTTTGTTCACGGCGCGGTTGAGCGCGGGGTCCATCGTGAAACGCTCGCGCGGCCAATCCAGCGAGGCCCCAAGGCGGCGCAGCTGGCGCGTGATCGTGCCACCGGACTCGCCCTTCCACTCCCAGACTTTTTCAAGAAATTTCTCGCGCCCCATTGTGCGGCGGTCAAGGCCTTGCGCGGCGAGTTGACGCTCCACCACCATTTGCGTGGCAATGCCCGCATGATCCGTTCCAGGTTGCCACAGCGTGTCGTGCCCGCGCATGCGGTTAAAGCGAATCAACGTATCCTGAATCGTAAAGGTCAGGCCATGCCCCATGTGAAGGCTGCCCGTTACGTTGGGCGGCGGAATCATAATGCAATAGGGATCCTCCTTTGCCTGAGGGTCACAGCCAAAAGCACCGGACTTCTCCCACTTATCGTAAAGACGCTGTTCGGTCGCGGCGGGATCATAGTTTTTATCAAGAGTCATAGGGGCACCTGCTTGTTACCTTTTAAAAACACAAAACTTCTCTGTCGTCTTTCCGAAGAAACTTGCTTTTCGTCACGACTTGGCGGCGAAAGAAAACCGTGTGGGAAGACGGAAAGGGACAGGGTCAGCCTACAATTTGACCGAACAAATCATCCCAATTCTGGTTTTCTTTTTCGATCAAGGCTATTTTCCACGCCCTTCGCCACTTCTTCAGTGCTTTCTCGCGTGCAATCGCCTCAAGAATATCGCCGAAAACCTCGAAATACACAAGTCGGTGTACGCCATATTCTTTGGTAAACCCCTCACGAAGATCGATCTTATGCTCGCTGATCCTTTTCCTGAGGTCAGAGGTGACACCAACATAAAGCGTGCCAGCCGTCTGGCTGGCCAAAATATAAACGTAACCGCCTTTTTCCTTCTGATCCGGCATGAAATCCTGTTGAGAAGCCCACCAAAGATGTTAACTATAGCCGAACAAAATAAATTCCGTAAGCCGTATGTTTAAAGCTCCCTCGTCTTTCCGGAGAAACTTTCTCTTCGACGCCTCTTTGCGGCGAAAGAAAGTTTAATCCGGAATCCAGTTTTACTCTGAAACATTCACTGGATTCCGGATCTGCGCACCTCAGCCCTTACGGGCTTCGGCACTTGTCCGGAAAGACGAAAGTTTGGCCCCCTTGCTCTAATCCCCAGAAAGGCCTGCCTATGCCCTATACCGACCCAAGCCATGAAGAGATGATCGCGATCTTGCAGAGCGTTAAGACAATTGCGCTGGTCGGGGCCAGTGACAACCCGCAGCGCGCCAGCAACGGGGTCATGCGGTTTTTGCAACGGAACGGCTTTAAGGTCTATCCCGTTAACCCTGCGCTGGCGGGGCAAGAATTGTTGGGGGAGACGGTCTATGCGGCGTTGGCACAGGTACCCCAGCCCGTCGATATGGTCGAGATTTTCCGCAATAGCGAGGCCGCAGGCCCCCTGACAGACGAGGCCATCGCCATCGGGGCCAAGATCGTATGGATGCAGCTTGAGATTATTAACCATGAGGCCGCTGAACGCGCCCTCGCCGCTGGCCTGAAAGTGGTGATGAATCACTGTCCCGCCATGGAATGGGGACATTAGGCGATAACAAGAAGGGTTTTTGTTGCTTTCATCCCGTTTGTGCCTACAATGAGTAAAGTCAATGCGCTTTTCTTAAAGGAGCCTTTAGCCATGTTTGCAAAACCCATCAAAACTCTCTTTTGCCTCGCCACTGGCTTGTTTTTGACTGGCTCAGCCCTCGCCGCCACAGGGAATGCGCCGGTTGTTGCGGGCACCGTTCGCGCCAGCACGCCTGCCGAAATTAAAGCTGCGGCGGATAACCCCAAGCTCATTCAATTCTCCAAGAAACAGGTTCCAGAAGCCACGGTTCTTCGCCGAATCGTTATTCGCAATGGTCAGGTTGTTCCCAACCCCTAACGCGACGGTTTTTGACTATCCGGTATAAAGGATAACCCACCCCTTGCGGCCCAGCCCTCAAGGGGTGTTTTTTTGTGGACAACGCCGCCTTCCCTCTTTCCTTTGGGGGTCGTTCCTTTTATCATTCACCTTCACGATTTTAACCGCCCTTTGCAAAGCGAAACCATGAACGCCAAAACGCCCAAGACTGCTATCTCGCCCACGCGCGCCGAAAACTATAGCGAGTGGTACCAGAAAATCGTTCGCGCCAGCGACTTTGCCGAGCTTTCGGGCGTGCGGGGATGCCAAATCCTCAAGGCGTGGGGCTATGGCGTGTGGGAGCAGATGCAGCGCGATCTTGACCGCCGCTTCAAGGAAACGGGGCACGAGAATTACTATTTCCCGATCTATATCCCGCTCAGCTATTTCCAGCGCGAGGCCGAGCATGTCGATGGCTTTGCCAAGGAAATGGCGATTGTCACGCATCACCGCCTGACCAAGAATGCCGAAGGCAAGCTGGTCCCCGATGGCGAGCTGGAAGAGCCGCTTGTTATCCGCCCGACGTCGGAAACCATCATTGGCGAGGCGATGAGCAAATGGATCCAGTCTTACCGCGATCTGCCGCTTTTACTTAATCAGTGGGCAAATGTCTCGCGCTGGGAAATGCGGCCCCGTATCTTGCTGCGCACCGCCGAGTTCCTTTGGCAAGAGGGGCACACCGCGCACGAAACGCACGACGAGGCGATGGCCGAGACGAAGAAGATGCTGGATGTTTATGCCGAGTTTGTTCAGGACTACATGGCCGTTCCCGTCATCAAGGGTGAAAAGATCGCGGCCGAGCGTTTTCCCGGTGCCGTCACCACGCTATGCATCGAGGCGATGATGCAAGATGGCCGCGCCTTGCAGGCGGGCACCTCACATTATCTGGGGCACAGCTTCGCCAAATCGTGCAATATCCAGTTCCAAAGCCGCACCGGTACGCTTGAGTTTGCGCACACAACCTCGTGGGGCATGTCCACTCGACTTCTCGGCGCCCTCGTGATGACACATGGCGACGATAACGGCATGAAGGTGCCGCCTCGCCTTGCGCCCTATCAGCTCGTGATCGTCCCGATCCTGCGCGACGATTCGCCCAAAGACGAGATCATGGCCTATTGTGAACAACTGAAAGCCGACCTGCTGTGCGAGACGCTGGACGGCAACCCGCTGCGCGTCAAGCTGGATGGCCGCGATATTCCCAGCACCGACAAAAGGTGGGACTGGATCAAGAAAGGCGCGCCGCTGGTCCTTGAAATCGGGGCCAAGGACATCGCCAATCACAAGGTCTGTTTCACCCGCCGCGACAAGATGGAAGACGGCAAAAACTTTGAAGACCGCGCCACCTTTATCGGGAATGCAGGCGCGATTCTGACCGACATCCAGCACGCGCTGTACAACGCCGCGCTGGCTTTCCGCACACAGCGCCTAGTCACCAACATCAAGGACTGGGCCGCGTTTGAATCCTATTTCTCCAAGGATGCCGACAACAGCTTTACGGGCGGCCAAGGTTTCGTCCGCGCCAAATGGTGCGGCGACGATGCCTCGCTGGCAAAACTGGAGCCGCTGGGCGTCACCGTGCGCTGCATCCCCTTCGATCAAGATGGCCAAGAAGGCACCTGCGTCCTGACCGGCCAACCTGCAACGCAAGAAGTGATTTTTGCGAGAGCGTACTAAAGAAGCATTTAGCATATCGCATATGGCATTTAGGGGAAGGAAGAGGATTTCTCTTCCCTAAATGCAAAATGCCAGATGCCAAATGCTGTATCGGAGATACTTCCATGCCCTTCTTCTCCCCCTTCGAACGACTGGTTGCTTTTCGCTATTTGCGGGCGCGCAGAAAAGAAGGCTTTATCTCGGTCATCAGCTGGTTTTCGCTGCTCGGCATCGGGCTTGGCGTGGCGACGCTGATTATCGTCATGTCTGTGATGAACGGCTTTCGCGAGGAGTTGTTTAGCCGTGTTTTGGGCCTGAACGGCCACCTGAATGTCTATAGCATCGACGGCTATCCCCTTACCAACTATGACGCGCTGGCGGCGCGGATTCGCACGGTGGCAGGCGTGGTTGATGTTTCGCCCTCCATCGAGGGCCAAACGCTGATCACCAGCAACGGCGCAGCTTCCGGCGCGATGGTGCGCGGGGTAGTGCCAGACCTTTTCCAAAAGCGCGAGATCATCGCCAAGCATATTGTCGAAGGGTCGCTAAACGACTTTGGTGGCGACCAAATCGCGATTGGCGCGCGCATGGCGGCACGGCTGGGGATTCATGTCGGCGAGGGTCTGACGCTGATTTCCCCGACGACCAAAACCACGGTGTTCGGCACCGCGCCGCGCATGAAAACCTATACCATCGCCGCGATTTTCGATGTCGGCATGTATGAATATGACAATGGGTTTGTGTTTATGCCGCTTGAGGCAGCCCAGACCTTTTTCCGCACGCAAGGCGGCGTGACAACGCTGGAGATTTTTATCACCAAGCCGCACGATTTCAAGAACACCAAGATGGATGTGATCTCCGTCCTTGGCGACACGCATACGCGCCTTCTGGACTGGCAGCAAAACAATTCCAGCTTTTTCACCGCGCTTCAGGTTGAAAAGAACGTGATGTTCCTGATCCTCACGCTCATCATTCTGGTGGCCGCGTTTAACATCATCTCTGGCCTCATCATGCTGGTCAAAGACAAGGGACACGACATTGCGATCCTGCGCACCATGGGTGCGACGCGCGGCATGATTATGCGCATCTTCTTTTTGACGGGAGCCAGCGTCGGCGTGCTGGGCACCAGCTTGGGCTTTCTGCTCGGTGTCAGTTTTGCCAAGAACATCGAGTCGATCCGCCAGCTTCTCCAAAAGATGACGGGAACCGACCTGTTCTCGGCGGAAATCTATTTCCTGTCGCACCTGCCCGCCCGTCTGGACTGGCACGAAGTAACGCAAGTCATCGTGATGGCTTTGCTCCTTTCCTTCCTTGCCACGCTTTACCCGTCATGGCGGGCGGCAAAGCTCGACCCCGTGGAGGCCCTGCGCTATGAGTGAGATTGCCCTTCGCCTTCATGAAATCCACCGCCGTTTTACTCAAGCGAATGGCGGCACACTTGACGTTTTGCGCGGGTGCAGCCTGACCATCGCCAAGGGCGAGAAAGTCGCGCTGATCGGCCCTTCGGGCTCTGGTAAATCCACGCTGCTGCAAATCGCGGGCCTTTTGGAAAAACCCGACGAAGGCGACATCATGATTGCCGAGCACAAGGCCTCTGGTCTTGACGATGGAGGCCGGACCGCGCTGCGCCTCAAAGAAATCGGTTTCGTCTATCAGTTCCACCATCTGCTGCCAGAGTTTTCGGCGCGCGAAAATATCATTCTGCCTCAAATGATCGCCGGCACCGCGCTGGATCAGGCCGGACAACGCGCCGATGAACTTTTGGCCCTGATCAACCTGTCCGCCCGCGCCGATCACCGTCCGACCCAGCTTTCTGGTGGTGAACAGCAACGCATCGCCATCGCCCGGGCCCTCGCCAACAAGCCTGCTGTCCTGATCGCCGACGAACCAACCGGCAACCTCGACCCGCACACGGCGGAACATGTTTTTGCTGTTTTACAGGAAATCGTGGCTCATCAGGGCCTCGGCCTGCTGATGGCCACGCACAACCACGATCTGGCCCAGCGGATGGACAGGATCGTCAATATAAAAGAAGGTCTGTTGATCGAGTCGTAAAGAAAAACCCTATTTTCTTTGACGAACGGAAATAGTTCTTAGGATGGCTTGACAGGAATCGTAGAAGAAAGCATATATTCGGCCTTCAAACTGCGCTCTTTTTGCGTTCAATCATACTATCGGAGTTTCACTTATGCCAGACAAGCACCTAACAGACAAAACAGCCATCGAGACAGCCTGTAACGACTACCTTTTGTCCATGGCAACCCAGATCATTTCTTCTTATGTCAGCCATAACATCGTCAGCACAACGGACCTGCCCGCTTTAATGGCGACGGTTTATCAGAACCTTTCGCGCCTTGGCTCCATCCAGACAACCCCCGAAGCCCGCCCCGATCCCGCCGTGCCCGTGCGCAAGTCGGTGATGCCGGAATATATCGTCTGTCTTGAAGACGGCAAAAAGCTGAAGATGCTTAAGCGTCACCTCAAGACCGCCTATAACATGACGCCGGAACAGTATCGCGAGCGTTGGAACCTGCCCGCCGATTACCCGATGGTGGCCCCCAATTATGCACGCCAGCGCAGCAAGCTGGCCAAACAAATCGGGCTTGGCACCTCGCGCCGCACAACCTCCGGTCGCAAGGCTGCGTAAATCCAGTGGCTCACGTCAGGAAATAAAGCAAAGGGGCGGATAAATGTATCCGTCCCTTTTGACTTTGCACAAGTCCCCCTGCCCGTGATAGAATGGCGAAACCAACCCGCAAGGAGACGCATATTATGCGAGCCCCAGAAGCCATCATGGCTTTGCTTGAAAAGGATTTAACTTCCGGCTCTCTTCAGGTCAGATTGGCACAAAATGAAGCCGAAGTCCGCGAGGCGCAAGCCCTACGCTATCAGATATTCTATGAGGAAATGGGCGCACGCGCGACACCAGAGATCGCGGCGCAAAAGCGCGACTTCGACAGCATGGACGATTGCTGTGAGCATTTGCTGGTCGTGGACACCAAACAGGAAGAAGGCCACCGCATCGTTGGCACCTATCGCCTCATCCGGCGTGAGGCCGCTGCCAAGAACGGCTCCTTTTATTCGGCCAGCGAGTTCGACATCACACCGCTTATCAATTATGAAGGCGAGATTTTGGAACTAGGCCGCTCGTGCATCCACAAAGACTATCGCACCGGCACGGTGATGAACATTCTGTGGAAGGGCCTTGCCGCCTATATGTTCAAGTATGACATCAAGATCATGTTCGGCTGCGCCAGCTTGCACGGTACCAATATCGAAGAACATGCTGTGCCGCTATCCTATCTCTACCACTACCATCTGGCTCCACCAGAGCTTCGCGCCCGCGCCTTGCCCGATGTTTATGTTGATATGAACCGCCTACCCAAAGAAGCTTTCGATCCAGAAGCTGCTTTCAATAATCTGGCTTTCAACAATATCAAGCTGGACGAAAAAGCTGGCAAAGACAGCCTGCCGCCGCTTATCAAAGGATACCTGCGCGTGGGCTGCACCATCGGGGACGGGGCTTTTGTCGATCACCAATTCAACACAACCGACGTGTGCATCATCTTCCGCACCGAGCTGATTACAGGCCGCTACCTACGCCATTATGAGCGAATGGAAGAGAAGTAGCCCCTACCCCTCATTCACGGAAGGAATGATCGACTCGCCTTCATCGGGCAGGCCAGCCAAGCTGCGCAAAATGTCGATCCGGTCTTGAATCGGCGGGTGCGTGTCGAAAAGGCTCAAGAAGGATGGCGGATTGTCGATCATCATCGCCTGCACACCGCTGGGCAAATGCGACACATCCGAATAACCCGCTATTTTTCCAAGCGCACGGATGAGCGATTCAGGCCGTTTGGTCAGCTCCACCGCGCCCGCATCGGCCAGATATTCGCGGTTGCGCGATAAAGCCAAGCGAAACAAAGTCGCGATTATAAGCCCCGCAACAAGCACAAGTCCCGCCAGAAACAGCATCGGCAACCGCGCCGCGCCGCCACGACGTGTGCCGCCTTCAAACCCAGAGTATTGCATGCTACGCCACACCATTTCGGAAAAGAAAGCCAGCATGCCCGTGAACAAGGTCGTGATAACCAAAAGGCGCACATCGCGGTTGATAATGTGCGTCAGCTCGTGCGCCAGAACAGCCTCCACCTCGTCCTTTGTCAGGCTGTCAAGAAGGCCGCGTGTCACGGTAATCGAAAAACTGCTGGGCCCCATGCCGCTGGCAAAAGCGTTTTTCAGCGGCAGGTCCATCAAATAGAGCGCAGGCATCCGAATCCCGCACGAGATACACAGATTCTCGAGCGAATTGTAGAGTTCTGGATGCTCCGACCGTTCCACTGGGATGCTTTGTGTCGCCATGCGGATCATACTGTCATTGAAAAGAGAACCAACAAACAGCCACAGCAAGGCAAAAGCGAAGACAATCGGGACGAACAGGAAACAGGCCTCGACCATGAAATCATGCGGAGTCAGCGCAGATACGCCAGACCCCAAGAAATCCTTGACCAGCTCAGGATGAACAAACCCGTCCGAGCGCACATTCCATGATCCAGCATAATAGAAAAAGACCGCGACCAGCCCCATCAGAAGACAGGGAAACGCCGCCATCAGCAAGATGGATTTCAGGTTATTGTTCCACCGATACGTCGAAAGCCCAAGGGCAGGCGGGATAGTCATGAGGGTGCCAACGGCTCGACAAAAACTCCCCTGCCGTCATTGCGAGGAGGCCTTGGCCGACGAAGCAATCCAGTCCTGCTGCCAGAAACTTGAGGACTGGATCGCCACGTCGCTGCGCTCCTCGCGATGACGAACTTTTCTTTTTTCATGCTGTAAATCATTTTATCGCCCCAAAGGCCCATCACTTATCAAAAGAAACCTTGGGGGCTTCTTCAACCGTTGCCCTTTTGTCAGCCAGATCGAACAGGCCGAACGGTTCGTAGGAAAGCAGCTTGGCGACGATGATGCCGGGAATCTGTTCAATCGCCGTATTATATTCGGTCACGGCGTTGTTGAAGAAGCGACGGGCAGCGGCGATTTTGTTTTCCAGATCACCAAGCTCACCTTGAAGCTGTTTGAAGTTCTCATTGGCTTTGAGGTCGGGATAATTTTCGGACACGGCCAAAAGCTGCATTAACGCGCCAGAAAGGGCCGTTTCGGCGGGGCCGCGTTCCACAACCGTCTTGGCCTGCATCGCGCTGGCACGGGCTTCGGTGACTTTTGTGAAAATCTCGCTTTCATGGCCCGCATAGCCTTTGACCGCCTCAACCAGATTGGGGATCAGGTCATAGCGTTGCTTAAGCTGAACATCAATATCGGCAAAAGCCTTGCGACACGCTTGCCCGAGCGCGACCAGCCGGTTATAGACGACGATAAAGAACAGAACGACGGCAAGAAGGCCGATAAGAAAATAATCAAAGGATGACATAAGCAAAACTCCTTTTCGTTTCAAGCCCGTGAAAATGACTCGAAAAGCCTGTGGGCAATGGACCTTGGTATGCTAAAGAGGAATTATGAAAAAAATGGAAACGACATCCCGCGCGATTGCGCTTGAGATATTACAGATCGTCTTGCGCAAGGGCCAGCCCTTGGACGACGGCTTGGCCCAACATGAAGACCTTAAAACACTGGAAAAGCGCGACCGCGCCTTCGTCCATGCGCTTGTTGCCTGCACCCTGCGCCGCCTTGGCCAGATTGACGAGGCGATCAAAGCCTGTCTTGACAAAGCCAGCGACATCAAAGCTCCCATCCACGATATTCTGCGCCTCGGCACGGCGCAAATCCTGTTTCTTGGCACCCCTCCCCATGCTGCCGTCGATACAGCGGTTGAGATGGCCTCTGCCTCAAACGCGCTGCGCCCCTATAAAGGGCTTGTCAATGCCGTGCTGCGCCGCCTGACCCGCGAAGGGGCGGAGATCGTCAAGAAGCAGGACGAAGCGCGCCTCAACACACCGGACTGGCTATGGCTGAGCTGGCGACAAGCCTATGGCACCGCACGGGCGCGGGAGATCGCCTTGGCCAATCTTACCGAAGCCCTCACGGACCTTTCCGTTCAAGGCGACGCGCAAGGCTGGGCCGAAAAACTGGGGGCCAAGCTGCTGCCCACGGGAAGCTTGCGCCTTGCTGCTGGCTCTGCGCCGATCCCCGAACTGGAAGGCTTTGCCGAGGGCGCATGGTGGGTTCAGGATGCCGCCGCTGCGCTTCCCGCCACACTGCTAGGCGACGTGAAAGGCCGCCGCGTGATGGACCTGTGCGCGGCTCCCGGAGGCAAGACGCTGCAACTCGCCGCCAAAGGCGCGAAGGTCAGCGCGGTGGATCGCTCGGCCAAACGGCTGGAGCGGCTTAAGGAAAATCTGGAGCGCACGGGCCTTGAAGCCGCCATCTTCTGCGCCGATGCGCAAAGCTGTAAGCTGGGCGAGAAGGTTCATTTTGTGCTGCTCGACGCGCCTTGTTCGGCCACAGGCACCATCCGCCGCCACCCCGATGTGCAGCGGCTGAAAACCCCCAACGATGTCGCCCGCATGGCCGCCCTGCAAGCCCGCTTGCTCGACCATGTCGCCGCCGACGTGCTGGCTGAAAACGGGATGATGGTCTATGCCGTCTGCTCGCTTCAACCCGAAGAAGCCGAGCAACAGGTAGAGGCCTTCCTTGCTCGCCACCCAAGCTTCAGCCGCCAGCCCATCGACCCGTCCGAGGTTGGCAACGAAGCCTCCCTCATTACCCCCCAAGGCGACCTGCGCTGCCTGCCCTGCCATTGGCCCGAGCTTGGCGGTCTGGACGGCTTTTTCGCCGCGAGGTTGGTTAACAAGGCTGGATAAACCACCATTATGAGTTGATCGTGCCCTCGCAACTAATAAAGTATGAAGAAAATCATGCTAATATCGAAGCATGGTCGAAAAAGAATTTTCAGATAAAGAATGGCTTTATCAAAAGGTGCCTGTCCCTTTGCCGCCTTGCCACCCTGCTCTCCCTGAAGACGCAACCGTGGCAGAGGCGATTCATAGGGTCAACACCTGCTTTGATGAAGCCATCGGCGTCTATGCCCCTTGCGTTCAAGAACGCTTGAAAAAGATGTATTATACCCCTCACACCTGAAGAGTTGGCAAAAGGGGCGATTGGACAGGGGTAAAATTATCAGAGAGCCTGTCGATCCACAAGCGAGCTTGTTGGGGGAATGTTTTGGTTAAGAAGTCGAGCGTAGCG
>JAQUHK010000200.1 GCA_028683655.1 Alphaproteobacteria bacterium | reverse complement strand
CAGTCCTGAACTTTTAACGGATTCCCTTGCCTTTCCGCTTGGGTCTGGATTGCCGCAGTCGCTTCGCTCCTTCGCAATGACGCTTTTATCTTGTTAGAGCATGAGCCTCACGACATCCACCTCTCCCCAAAAACTCCACGTTGCCATCATTATGGACGGCAACGGGCGGTGGGCTGCGGCTCGGGGGAAGGCGCGGACCATGGGGCACAAGGCGGGGATTGAGGCTGTGCGCCGGACGCTGGAAGCCGCCAAGACCCTGCCGATCAGCCACCTGACCCTCTATAGCTTTTCGACCGAGAATTGGAGCCGTCCAGCGGGGGAGGTCAGCGAGTTGATGGGCCTTTTGCGTTATTACCTGCGGCACGAGCTGGCGACGTTGCACAAGAATAACGTCCGTATCCGCGTTATCGGGGACCGCAGCTTGCTTGATCCCGATATTGCGCAGATGATCGCCGACGCGGAAGGCAAGACCAAGGACAATACGGCCATCACCCTGATCCTTGCTTTGAGCTATGGCGGGCGGCAGGAGATTGTGGCCGCGACCCGTGCGCTTGCCGCCAAGGTGGCTGCGGGCGAGCTGGCCCCCGAAGCGGTGGATCAAGCCGCGATTGCCGCGCACCTTTATGCGCCCGATGTGCCTGACCCCGATCTTGTGGTCCGCACGAGCGGGGAGCAGCGGCTCTCGAACTTCCTGATCTGGCAAGCCGCCTATGCCGAGTTTGTGTTTCAGGATGTGCTCTGGCCCGACTATGGCGAAGAGCATCTCCGCGCCGCCTTGGCAGACTACGCCTCCCGCGACCGCCGCTTTGGGCGGTGAGGGCTCCCTCTGAGTCATTCCCGCGAAAGCGGGAATCCATGGTTATCGCGAGGGCTGTTGTCGACCTTTGTGGGTTCCCGCTTTCGCGGGAATGACGCATAAAGGCAAGTTTGAGTTTATATTGAGAATCATTGTGTATTTAATTGATGGATATAAAGAAAGTTATCCGTTCTTCATTCTCAACATGAACAACGCTCCTTTCCCCCGTTTTCTTCCGTCAGGCGGGCGGAATGACCTGAAAATGAGCTTCGGCGGGCAAAAACGAATCGGGTTGGCTTTTTGCTGACGTTCTGTCTAAACTGCACCTTCCATCATCCTGTTTTTCCACCCGAAGCCTTGCGGGATTTCCCATGAGCTCATCGCCTTCTTCCTTCCTTTCATCGAATCTGGCTAAGCGCGTTTTGTCCGCTTTCATCTTGATTCCTGTCGTTTTAGGGGCCGTTTGGCTAGGGGATTGGGCCTATTTCGCCCTCATAGCCCTCGTTTCGGGCCTCGGTATGGCTGAATGGCTGGGACTCACGGCTCAAAAGATGGCGGTGAGGGGTAAAATCGCCGCTTTCGCCGGATTGCTGGTGCCGCTCATGACCCAGATGACGCGGGGCTGGCTTGCCGCGCTCATTTTACTTGGGCTGGGGATGGTGCTGACTTTTTATTACGCGCGTCGGGCGGGCAAGGACGGGAAGCTTGCGGACGGGCTTTCGCCCCGTTGGGTGGCGGCGGGCTTGCCCTATCTGGCTCTTGGCGCGGGGGGGGTGCTAGCTTTGCGGGCCGTTCCGGAGAAGGGATTATTCCTGACCTGTTTCCTTTTGTTCAGTGTCTGGGCGACAGACACGGGGGCTTATGCGGCTGGACGGACCATCGGTGGGCCCAAATTGTTGCCGCAAATCAGTCCTAAGAAAACATGGGCGGGCCTGATCGGCGGGATGGTATTGGCGGCCCTTATAGGCTATGGTTGCGCCCTTGGTTTTGGTGAGTCGGCTCCGGCTTCTTATGCCGCTTTGGCGGCGGTTTTGGCGTTGGTGTCACAGGCGGGGGACTTTTTTGAGTCCTACGTCAAACGCCGCGCGGGGGCCAAGGACAGTGGCACGCTGATCCCAGGCCATGGCGGGGTTTTGGACCGGATCGACGGGCTGCTTTTCGCGGCGGCTTTTATGGCTTTGGTTGTTTAAGGATAGACGGATATGACGCAGGAAACGGGCGCGCCTCGGCGCATCGCGATTTTGGGATCGACGGGATCGGTGGGGACGCAGACGATCGACCTGATCGCGCGTGAGCCAGAGAGCTATCACGTCACGGCCCTGACGGCGCGGCGCAATGTGAAATTGCTGGCCGAGCAGGCGCGCCAGTTGCGCCCAGAGCGCGTGGTGGTTGCGGATGAAAGCGCGTACCCAGAATTGAAGGAAGCCGTTGCCGGTCTGGGCGTTGAGGCAGCCTGCGGTGCGGCGGCGGTTGTCGAAGCCGCGCAGATGGATAATGACTGGGTCATGGCCGCGATTGTCGGTGCGGCGGGGCTGCCTTCCACCATTGCGGCGGCCAAGTGCGGCGTGAAGCTGGCTTTTGCCAACAAGGAAACGCTGGTTTGCGCGGGCCCGCTGATGATGGAGCTGGTGGCCAAGCATGGCTGCACGCTTCTTCCCGTGGACAGCGAGCATAACGCGATTTATCAGGTTTTTGATGCCGACCATCGCGAGGGGATCGAGCGGCTGATTATCACGGCTTCGGGCGGGCCTTTCCGCACATGGAGCCGCGAGCAGATGGCCGTTGTCACGCCCGAACAGGCGGGCAAGCACCCCGTCTGGAACATGGGAGCGAAAATTTCCATCGACAGCGCGACGCTGATGAACAAGACGCTGGAGGTGATCGAGGCGGCCTATCTGTTTCAGATGCCGTCCGAG
>JAQUHK010000199.1 GCA_028683655.1 Alphaproteobacteria bacterium | reverse complement strand
CTTGCCCACGATGGCGATACGCTTTTTCGCGCCCTTCGGCTTGTAGACCAGATGCACGCCTATCGGCTCATGTGCCGAGCCGCGTGCCACCGAGAGAGCCGCTTCCATACCCATCTTTTCCATCTCGGAACGCGACATCACCTTGAAGCCCACGCCTTTGCCGGACAACGCTTGAGCTGCAGCCGCCAAGTCGCGCGGCAGCATGTGCGCCGAAGGCGTATTCACCAAATCACGGGCCAGATTGGTAGCCTCAGCCAACACCACGCCGCGCTCCCAACCTTCGCGCGCCAGCTTGATCGCCCGCCCATCGGTTTCGCACAATGTAAACTGTTTGAGCTCATGCACCGGCCGAGTGTCCTTCTTTTTCTGCGTTCCATGATATCGATGGAAACGATACGCCGAAAGGACTAAGCCCTCGGCAAGCATCTGACCCGCCGTCCGCGCATCCACATTGCTGGCTGCTAAAACCGTGGCCACATTTTCCGCGTGTGCCTGCTGAGCCAACTTGGCGATATGCCCACCGATCCGCCTAGCCGCATCCGCTCCAAAATGCTTTTTATCTCCCAAACCAAGCAGAGCGACCTTCCGCGCTTTCAACTTGCCGAAAGTCGGAAAAACCAAGGTTTGGCCTAAACGGCCCTCGAACTTATCCTCGCCTACCAGCTTGCTTAACCCACCCTCCAGACCCTTATCCACCAACGCCGCCACCCCTGCTAACCTGGCGACTCCCTGAAAATGCGGTAAAACCAACAAATCACACTCCTGCGTCAGAATATCGGTTTGGCGGATCTGGGTATTCATATTGTTTTTACGTTAAATAAAAAGCGCCCCGGACGCAACAGCGCCGGGGCAAGTGTCAAACGATGGACCCAGGAGGCAGGAGCTGGGCCATTGCGGCCGCCAAACCCTCTGGCAGGAAATCGGACAAGTTCAGGAGCTGGATATTCCGCGGGCCGGAGTGGCGAAACATATGGATGCAATCCTTCCGCTCCACCACGATCGGCCAGCCGTACTCGATAGCCTTGTTCCGCAGCCGCTGGTCCGGGTTGAAACAGATCGGATACTCCACCTCACGCAACATCAAAGCGTCACTCGAGCTGTCGCCGATGGCCACCGAATGCTTCAGGACAAAACCATTTTCTTCAGCCAGGAAGTGGATCGCCTCGCACTTGTCGAGCACCCATTCCTTCTCGATCCTTCCGGTGTACCGCTGCATTCCATCCAGCCCCCGCTTCTCCAACTCAGAACCGAGATAGATCGAGATGTCATCAGCCAAGGCGAACGCTTCGACGACTTCGATCGGCGTACCAGAGATGATCGCGCGGCGGATTCCGCACGCCTTCGCAGCTTCAGACAGGCACTGCGGGAACACGTGCACGCGCTTGCCCATCTCGCGGACAACCTTCCGCGCCACGAACTTCACATCCTCGACGCGGATTCCCTCCATGCGATTGTCGCCGGAGTAAGCCCTGACCTGCTGGCTCACCCAATCGTTGAACGGCGCTTCGCGGTTGTGGTAGCCCTCGAGCTCCTTTTCGGCCATCGTGCAGACGACCTGCGGCAGCAAGCCCTGCGCCACCATCTCCTTGATCCACATATGGAACATCTGCCAGCGCAGCCTGGTGCCGTCCAAGTCGAAGACCACCGCTCCCTCGATCGCAGCAGCCACTACCCTAGCTCCAGCCGGTTCAAGCACAAACGGCATCTCTTCTCTCTTTCCCATACTCTTCTCCTTTCAAACGAACCCGCCCAAATAACAACAAAAACCGCCTCTTGTCAAGGCGGTTGGGGGTCTCTTGTGCTTATTTCAGCCGCTTCTCGATCTCGCCCTTGAATTGGTCGTAAGTCGGCAAATCCGAGAACGATTCGCCATTGATAAAGATACTCGGCGTCTGCTGGATCCCCCAAGCCTCCCATTCCGTCCGCTGCTTCACCACTTCATCCGAGACGGTCGGATCATCCAAGCAGGTATTGAACGCCGGAATATCCAGCTTCAAAGCTTGGGCGTATCTCACCAGATCTTCGCGCTTCAAGGCATTCTGATTGACCAAAGCTGCATCCACGAATTCGTAATACTTATTCTGTTTCGCCGCACAGAACGAAGCGATGCCTGCGCCCTTAGCGTTAGCATGCGACTCCGGCAAGATAAATATCCTCACGCCATACCGAATCTTATCCTTGAAGTCATCTCGGATGCGCTTCATGATGGGGAAATATACACGGCAAGCCGAACATTCGACGTCTAAGAACTCTATGATCGTGACACTCGAAATTGCCGGTCCTTCCAGATACGTTGGTGCCGGCAAATCCGCCAACTGCTCCTCTGCGCTCTGCGCGTTTCCTCCAGTATTCGTTTCGGTTTTTGAAAGCATGCTCGGCAAAGCGAACGCACTCACGACACCGAATGCCAAGAAGGAAAAGAAAAATACTTTTAGCTCGCGCACCACCAAGCTATCGCCTAAACGCTCCTGACCTTCGAAGAACGACAAGACGAACAAAACCGTTGCGCTAGCCGCTGACATCAGACACCAGAAACAGAAAGCCCGAATCTCGAAAGCCTGCAGGAAAGTCAAAAAGCCGGATTCGATAAAGCCGAAAAAAGTCGCCGCCAAAGTCACATCCCGCCACACCCGCGGTCGCCAGTGCGGACGGTAAGTACGGACGGCTAATGAAAAAATAATGGCCGCGTAAAACAGCAACCCCAAAAACGGCCGAGG
>JAQUHK010000198.1 GCA_028683655.1 Alphaproteobacteria bacterium | reverse complement strand
ATGGATCTGTCATATCTTCGTGACATCGTTGACGCCATCACGCCGCTGATGTCCGGCACCGGAGTCGAGAAGTCTATTGCCGCGATGTCCCGCGAGGACGTGAAGGGCGTCATCGACCACTGGATCACGCAGGGCGGCAACCACGAGGCGCTACTGGACGACCTGTGGCGATGGGTGTCTGGTGACGACCCGGCGGTCTACGTCGTGCGGGAATCGGACATCGCTGCCATCGAGGTCGAGCAACGTGGAAGCCAAATGGTTGCATGGGACGTGAGCGCGAGCGGTCCCGAGCAGGCCCGGCGGTTTGCGCAAGATCACCTGCGGCGAGCAGCCGCACACGAGGCTATGGCGCGAGCCTTCGAGGCTAAGCAGGCTGTGGACTCTGTGGCGGAACTGGCATCACAGATCGAGACCGCCACCCGCCAGGCCGTACGTGAGGCGATCGACGCGCTGGGCAAGTCGGTCGACATGCAAGCAGTCGAGGACAGTATTCTTGCAACTGTCAAGGAAGATTCGCAGTGGTTGGCTAATCACGTCCTCGGGCAGGAGGCGAGCAGCGATGAGTGACAACTTCGAGGACCGACTCCTGGCAGAGTGGGCCAAGCATCGCGCCGAAGGTGTCCGTCGCGGGATCGACGAGCGGCATGACTGGCAAGACGCACCGGCGTGGGCACACGACGAGGCTGAGACATGGCAACGCCAGGATAGCGCATGGCGGCTCCTCATCGGGGTGCGTCTCGCCAACAAAGCCATCGAAAAGTACGAGGAGGCGGACCAGTGACTCCGAAGATCGGTATCCAGGCCGCCCCGTTCTCCCAGATGATTCATGGCGGCACCCTCAACGCGGACGGCACCTTGTTCAAGCACAAGGAAGACGTCACTGAGGACGCACTGCGAGCCGTCGCCGAGTACGTGCTCAAGCACTTCGAGGGGTCGGGCCGGTTCGAGTTCGCCGACGGCCTGGTTCTTGAAGTGGTGAGCACAAAATGACTGGTGACTTCAACGAGAAGGCGCTCAACGAAGCAGAGGCGCGCTACCTCGGTCCGCGCATGTACGTAGGTACGACCACAGATCGGGAGGTCTCGGCGTTCGCTGAAGGTGCTCTATGGGCCTCCAGGTACATATCTGCTACAAAAGGTGGAGCCACCGCGCTGTCGTATGAAGAGATCGAGAGGGCGCTCGCACCCGTGATCGCCAACGCTTCGTTCCATCCGGATCCGGTGGCTGTTCTCGGGCGAGACGTCACAGAACTGCGACGACGATGCACGACGGCTATTCATGAGGCGATGAGGAAGAAATCTGCATGACCAAATCAAAGATCGACAAAAGCATCGCGACGACAAAGCGAGCGCTCGAACTCGCAAAGAGCGGACGCGCCAAGCCTGAGACGATCAACACACTCGAAAAACGTCTGAGCTCACTCGAACGCGAGAAGAACCTCCACAGAGCGAATCATCGAAACTGAGAAGAAAGAGACATCATGCCAACTGAACTCACCTCGGGCGTTCTGTCCTGGGCCAGCCACATCGACGACAGAACGATCGAGCAGGCGACTGCTCTGGCAGGTCTGCCGTTCATCCATCCGCACGTCGCGCTCATGCCCGATGCTCATGCCGGGAAGGGATCTGCTGTCGGAACGGTCATCCCGACAAAGGCCGCGGTGATCCCTGCTGCTGTCGGCGTTGACATCGGGTGCGGAATGATCGCGGCCAAGACACGCTACACCGAAGCGGATCTCGAGCGTATCAGCCTCACGGAGTTGCGTGACGAGGTCGAACGAGCGATTCCGCTGTCGCCCGGCAACTACAACAAGAAGATCCATCACGAGCACACCCAAGAGCGTATCGATGATCTCGAGGCGCTGGCAGAGCGTGAAGGTGTTGATCTGGCACACTCGCCGAAGTGGCGGGAGCAGCTCGGCAGTCTGGGCGGCGGGAACCACTTCATCGAGTTGTGCATTGACACCGACGGATCTGTGTGGTGCTTCCTGCACTCGGGTTCCCGCGGTGTCGGCAACAAGATCGCCCAGAAGCACATCAAGATCGCGCAGGCGCTGTGCAAGCAGTGGCACATCCAGCTCGAAGATCGGGACCACGCGTACTTGGTCGAGGGGACACCCGAGTTCACCCAGTACCTCAAGGAACTGAGCTGGGCACAGACATTCGCGAAGTTCAATCGCGATGAGATGATGGATCGGTTCCTGAACCAGCTCGCACGACTCTTCGGTGACGACCATGCCGGCGAGACCGAGCGAGTCAACTGTCACCACAACTACACCGAGATCATGACGATCAGTGGCGAGAAGGTGTGGCTGACCCGGAAGGGAGCGATCGACGCGACCGAAGGCCGGATGGGTTGCATTCCCGGATCCATGGGCACACGGTCGTACATCGTCCGAGGGAAGGGAAACCCGTCGGCGCTGTTCTCGGCTCCCCACGGCGCAGGCAGGGCCATGTCTCGTACGGAGGCGAAGAAGCGTTTCACTGCAGAAGATCTGGATGCTTCGATGGCCGGGATCGTGTACCGTCCGGGTGATGCATGGATCGACGAGATCCCCGCGGCGTACAAAGACATCGATCAGGTGATGGAGGATGCGGCTGACCTGGTGGATGTCGTCCATGAGCTGCGGCAGGTGATGAACGTCAAGGGCACCTAGACCGAAAAAAGTTCAAACTTCAGGGACAGAAGTCGCGTAAAATATGTACTTCTGCCGCTGAGTGGTATATGATTA
>JAQUHK010000070.1 GCA_028683655.1 Alphaproteobacteria bacterium | reverse complement strand
CCATCCGCCGTACGCACATCCAGCATCATCACAACAACCAGGAACAGAACGGCCACCGCGCCGAATTAGACGATCAGCAGGATAAAGGCCAGAAACTCCGCCCCCGCCAGCAGGAACAGCCCCGCGCCGTTGAAGAAGGCGAGGATCAAAAACAAGACCGCCGTGACGGGCTGTCGCGCCGTCACGGTCATCACTGCCGAGGCGATCAGCACAAGTGCGAAGAGATAGAAGAAAACGCCAGCGATCATGTTTTTCCTCCATCGGCACAACCTTTGTCAGCGGCAAGGTTGGCGGCGATCAGCGGCTCCCACCTGTCGCCGTTCTCCAAAAGACGCGCTTTGTCATAGATCAGCTCTTCATGCGTCCACGTCGCATATTCAAAGTTCGGCCCCTCCACAATCGCGCCCACGGGGCAGACTTCCTGACACAGACCACAATTGATGCACTTTGTCATGTCGATGTCATAGCGCGTGGTCCGGCGCGACCCATCAGCGGCAGGCGCGGCCTCAATCGTAATGGCCAAAGCGGGACACACGGCCTCGCACAATTTGCAGGCGATGCAGCGTTCGCTCCCGTCGGCATAGCGGCGCAGCGCATGTTCACCGCGAAAGCGCGGACTGATCGGCCCTTTTTCATAGGGATAGTTGATCGTGACCTTGGGCTTGAAGATGTACCGGAAGGTCAGCGCGAGCCCCGCGATCATGTCGCCGCCCAAAAGATATTTCAGCCGTTGTTTGATCCGTGCGCCCATGGCCCTTATCCTCCCACCGGCAAGGTGCCCATCGTCAGCTCCACGCCCGCCACGACCACAACCCAGATGAGCGAAACAGGCAGGAAAAACTTCCAGCCAATGCGCATCAATTGGTCATAGCGATAGCGGGGCAGCGTGCCACGCACCCACAAAAACACAAACAGACAGAGCGCGACTTTAAGGGCCAGCCACACAAACCCAGGTATGAAGGCCAAAGAATCCATCGGCGACAGCCATCCGCCTAGAAAAAGGATCGAAGTGAGCGCACTCATCAAGATCATGTTGGCATATTCACCCAAGAAGAACATCGCGAAGATCATCGCCGAGTATTCCGTGTTGAACCCGCCAACAAGTTCGGACTCGCCTTCCGGCAGATCAAAGGGGCTGCGGTTCGTCTCGGCCAAGGCAGAGGCGAAGAACAGGATAAACATCGGGAAAAGGATCGAGAAGGCAAACCACCCGCCCTGCTGCGCCTGCACGATCTTAGAGAGATTGAGCGAGCCTGTTTTGAGCAGGACCGTCACAAGGATCAACCCAATGGAGACTTCATAAGACACCATCTGCGCCGCCGAACGCAGCCCGCCAAGTAAGGAGTATTTCGAGTTCGACGCCCAGCCCGCGATGATGATCGCATAAACGCCCAGCGAAGAAATCGCCAAAAGATACAGGACGCCGACGTTAATGTCTGCCAGCACAAGCCCCGCATCGAACGGGATCACGGCCCACGCCGACAGCGCGAGCAGGAAGGTGAAGACGGGCGCGCCGATGAACAAAACAACATTGGCTTTCGATGGCAGGATGGTTTCCTTGCACATCACCTTGATGCCATCGGCCATGGGTTGCAACAGCCCGAACGGCCCGACAACATTCGGCCCCTTGCGAAGCTGAATCGCGCCCAGCACCTTGCGCTCGGCCAAGGTCAGGTAAGCCGTACCACCCAGCACCACCGCCAGAATGCCGACGATCCCCACAAGGATCCAGAAAAGCGGCAAGAGATACATGTCCACAAACTCGGTCATGCGCGCCTCCTTCCTTCAGGCAAGAGGGGCAGGATTTCCGCCGTGCAGCGGGCCATGGTGGGAGAGCAGCGCGAGATGGGGTCGGTCATGTAGAAATTGTCGATAACGGGCGTAAAGGGCTGGATCGAGAGTTTCCCTGTCGCGCCGAAAGGCTTCCATGCGTTGGTAGGCACTTCGTCGATGCGCAACAGGTGCGGATGCACCTTGCCCATCGCCTCACGCAGGGCGGCGAGCGTGTCATAGGCAAGACCATCCCCCAGTGCGTGGGACAGCCCGACAATAATCTCCCAATCCGCCCGAGCCTGACCCGGCGGGAAAACGGCGCGATAGGTGCGTTGCGGGCGGCCTTCCGTGTTGACATAGGTCGCGTCTTTTTCGCTGTAGGCGGCAGAAGGCAAAATCACGTCAGCGCGCCCGGCTCCCTTGTCTCCATGATGCCCCATGTAAACGACGAAGCTCTTGCCAAGACGATCCATGTCGATCTCGTCCGCGCCAAGCAGGAAGAGAACTTCCAGCCTGCCCCCCTGCGCCGCCGCGAGGATGGAGTTCGTGTTCATGCCATATTGACCGGACGGCAGGAAGCCAAGATCGAGGCCACCAACGCGCGAGGCTGCTTTTTGAAGGACGTTGAAACCGTTCCAACCCTCGCGCACCATACCAAACGCCTCGGCCAATTCCCGCGCCAGCGCGTGAACCGCGGGGCCATCAGGCCGCGCCAAGGCACCTGCGCCCAGCAGGAGCATCGGCTTTTGGGCCTTGCGCAAAAAGTCGGCGAAGGGGTGTTTGCCTTCGATCAGATCGCGCATCGCGAGTGCAGACTCGCCGACCGGACGATAGGGATAGCCCAGCTCCACGGGTGCGCCGATCAGGCCGACAGGACAGCCCCCCTTGCGCCAACGTTTCAGGATACGCGCGTTGACGAGCGTGCCTTCATGGCGCGGGTTGGTGCCGACGAGCAGGATCGCGTCAGCTTCTTCGATCCCCGCAATTGTACTGTTCATCACATAGGTCGCACGCTTGGACACGTCATAATCCACGCCATCCTGACGGCAGTCATAATGCGGGCAGTCCAGCTTGCCCATCAGCTGCTTCATCGCGAACAATGTCTCACAGTCCGTCATGTCGCCCGCCAAGGCGGCGATCTGGTGCGGCGCGAGGGGACGCAGTTTCTTGGCGATCACGTCAAAGGCTTCGGCCCAGCTGGCAGATTTGAGTTGGCCGTCTTTACGAATATAGGGGACATCCAACCGTTGAAGGCGCAAGCCATCACAGGCAAAACGCGCCTTGTCGTTGATCCATTCCTCGTTGATGTCTTCATGCAGGCGCGGGACGATGCGCATCACCTCATTGCCACGCGAGTCGATACGGATGTTGCACCCCACCGCATCCATTACATCGATGCTTTCGGTTTTCGTCAGCTCCCACGGCCTCGCGCGAAAGGCATAAGGCTTGTTGGTCAGCGCGCCAACGGGGCATATATCCACCAGATTGCCCGACAGTTCGGAGTGAAGCGGCCCTTCACAACACGGCCCGATTTCCATTTTCTCGCCGCGATAAATCCCACCAAGTTCTGGTGAGCCCGCGATTTCTTCCATGAACCGCACACAGCGCGTGCAGTGAATACAGCGCGTCATCACGGTCTTGATGAGTGGGCCCAGATCCTTGTCTGCAACCTTGCGGCGGGTTTCGGTGCACCGGCAGCGATCACGGCCATAGGCAAAGGCCTGATCCTGTAAATCGCACTCGCCGCCCTGATCGCAGACGGGGCAATCCAGCGGATGGTTGAGCAGAAGCATTTCCATCACGCCCTGCCGCTCCTGTTTCACGGCTTCGGTATCGGTATGCACCACCATGCCGTTCGCACACGGCATCGTGCAACTTGCGACAGGCTTGGGGGCCTTTTCAATATCGACAAGGCACATGCGGCAGCTTCCCGCCACCGACAAGCGATCATGATAACAAAAACGCGGAATCTCGATCCCCAGCTGCTCGCACGCTTGCAGGACAGAGGTTCCTTCCGCGACTTCAACTTCCTGACCGTTGATCGTGAGCTTAATCATGCGCATCCCGCCTTCCTCCTTGCTGCACGAATACGCTCTTCCATCACGGGGCGGAAATGGCGAATAAGGCCTTGCACAGGCCATGCGGCGGCATCACCCAAAGCGCAGATGGTGCGGCCCTCAATCTCTTTGGTCGCATCCCACAGCGTGTCAATTTCCTCAAGGCTTGCTTGCCCACGCACCATGCGCTCCATCATGCGCCATACCCAGCCTGTACCCTCACGGCACGGGGTACATTGGCCACAGCTTTCGTGCATGTAAAAATGGCTGAGCCGCGCAATGGCCGCGATGATGTCGGTCGATTTATCCATGACGATCACGCCCGCCGAGCCAAGAGCCGATCCAACCTCACGCAGGCCGTCATAATCCATGATCGCCTTCTCGCACAAATCCTTGGGCAAAAGCGGCACCGAGGAGCCCCCCGGAATGATGGCCAAAAGATTGTCCCAGCCGCCACGCACGCCGCCCGCCTGTTTGTCGATCAACTCACGCAAGGAAATCCCCATCGACTCTTCAACATTGCACGGCGCGTTGACATGGCCAGAGATGCAAAACAGCTTCGTGCCCGTGTTGTTCGCCCGCCCAATCCGCGCATACCACGCGCCGCCGCGCCGCATGATCTCGCCCACACTGGCAAGCGTCTCGACATTGTTCACCGTCGTCGGGCAGGCGTAAAGGCCCGCATTCGCCGGAAACGGCGGCTTGTTACGCGGCTGGCCCTTTTTGCCTTCAAGGCTTTCGATGAGAGCCGTTTCCTCGCCGCAGACATAGGCTCCCGCCCCGCGATGCAGATAGACGTCACAATCCCAGCCACTGGCCGCCGCGTTCTTGCCCAAAAGACCCGCAGCATAGGCTTCGTCAATCGCAGCCTGCACATGCTTGGCTTCGCTTACAAACTCGCCTCGAATATAGATATAGACCGTGTGCGCATGCATCGCCACCGCCGCGATCAGCGCGCCTTCCAAAAGGCGGTGCGGATCGAAACGCAGAATATCGCGGTCCTTACACGTTCCCGGTTCGGACTCATCGGCATTGACAATCACATAATGCGGCCTGTCCGACGGCTTGGGCATAAAGGACCATTTCATCCCCGTGGCAAAGCCCGCGCCACCGCGCCCGCGCAGGCCAGAGGCCTTCACTTCCTCAATAATCGCCGCGCTGCCTTTTTGAAGGATTGCGGCAATCCCGTCCCACACGCCCCGCGCCCGCGCACCGTCCAGCGTCCACGGCTCAAGGCCCTTCAGGTTCGTGAAAATCCGGTCTTGGTCGGCTAGCATTTGCCCCCCTTCCCTTTGCCACAGGAACAAGTACCGCCACAGCCCGTGACAAAGGCGGCAGGCGGTTTGTCACCACGAGCCAGAGCGTCAATGATTTTCACCACACCATCAGGGGTCAGATTCTCATAGGTATCATCGTTGATCTGCATGACGGGCGCATTCACGCAGGCCCCGAGGCATTCGACTTCTTTAAGCGTGAACATTTTATCAGGTGTCGTCTCGCCAACCTTGATGCCAAGGCGAACCTGACACGCTTGCGCAATCGCCTCGCCCCCCGCCAGCCAGCACGGCGTGGTGCGGCACAACTGGATCAGGTACTTGCCGACGGGCTCCAGATTAAACATGGTGTAAAAGGTCGCGACTTCAAAAGCACGAATGGCGGGCACCTCAAGCAGCTCGGCGACATAGGCTATCGCACTGCGCGGCAGCCAGTTCCCGTTCTGACGTTGCGCCAAGTCCAGCAAAGGCACCAACGCACTGGCCTGTTTGCCCGCCGGATACTTGGCCATGATCTTCTTCGCCACCTCTAGGTTTTCGGGCGAAAAAAAGAAATCTTTGGGTGCGCAAAAACTCATGACACCCCCGCATGAGGAAAAATAACACTTATACCAGAGGGAGTAACAATGCGTTGGGGAGCTTCGGCTAGCTCAAAAAGCGGCACGGTGCTACGGTGGACGCCTTTAGCACATTGGCACATCAGATCGACACTCAACAAATTGTTGGCATAAGACATGGCATGCCCTGTTACAGTACGTTCACCCTCATCAATCACAGCTCCGGCCATCAAGCTAGCCTTCAATAAATGGAAAAGAGCGCGGTCTATGCCGAAATCAAGTCGCTCTCCGGTTCTACAGCCAACGGCATGGCGGCCATCCATCAACCAGAAATCCTGACTGTAAGCGCATGTGCTCAAATAGCCGCTCTGGCTCGAAGGCCGCCCAAGCTTTCTCCACAATGTCCCATGAATTGCATCGTGCTTCGAAATGGCGACAACGGGGAATGGCGTCAGAATATCCCGCTTGTTCTCAAACGCCGCAATCACGACGACGTGGGCTCCAAAATAATTCACAACATCCCCGAAAACACACAAAGATTGCTTCTTGCTTTCCGGCGCAACTGTTTCAGGTATAACAACGCTCATCTGTCGATCTCCCCGAACACGATGTCTAGGCTGCCGATAATCGCGACGACATCGGCCAGCATGTGATCTTTGGACAAAAGCGGTAAAACCTGCAAATGCGCGAAGCTTGGGGCTCGTATCTTGCAGCGATAGGGTTTGTTCGTGCCGTCGGAAACCAGATAGACGCCAAACTCGCCCTTCGGGGCCTCGATGGCGGTATAGGTCGCGCCAGCCGGAACGTGATAGCCCTCACTCGCCAGTTTGAAATGGTGGATCAGGGCTTCCATGGACGACTCGATCGCCTCGCGCTCAGGCATCGCGATCTTATGATCGTCCACCATCACGCGGCCTTGCGGCATGCGCTGGGTGCATTGGCGGATAATGCGCACGGACTGGCGCATCTCCTCCATCCGCACGAGATAGCGGGCATAGCAATCGCCCGTCTTACCAATGGGAATATCGAAATCGTAGGTTTCATAGCCGTCATAGGGCTGGCTTTTACGCAAGTCCCACGCCACGCCTGTCGCGCGGAGCATCGCGCCCGACAAGCCCCAATCCAAGGCTTGTTCCTTGGTGATGATGCCAATATCGACCGTGCGCTGTTTGAAGATACGGTTGTCCGTCAGCAGCGTTTCCAGATCATCAAGAAAGGTTAGGAACGGCGTCGTAAAGGCCCAAATGTCGTCAAGCAACCCATCCGGCAAATCCCGCGCCACGCCGCCCGGACGGATATAGTTCGCGTGCATGCGTGCTCCCGACACGCGCTCGTAAAAACCCATCAGCTTTTCGCGCTCTTCAAAGCCCCACAAGGCGGGCGTGATCGCCCCAAGGTCAAGCGCAAAAGTCGTGACGGCCAGAATGTGATTAAGCAAGCGCGTAATCTCGGCAAACAGAATGCGGATGCACTGCGCGCGTAGCGGCGGTGTGATTCCCAAAAGGCGCTCAACAGCCAGCGAAAAGCACTGCTCCGAGGCCATGGGTGAGACATAATCAAGACGATCAAAATATGGCAAGGCCTGCGTATAGGTTTTATGCTCAATCAGCTTTTCGGTGCCGCGATGAAGCAGGCCGATATGCGGATCGGCTCGCTCAACGATCTCGCCATCCATCTCAAGGATCAGGCGCAAGACACCATGCGCCGCCGGATGCTGTGGCCCCATATTGATTGTAAAGGGATCGCCGACCTTCCCGTTTTTATCCACCAGACTAACTTGCACAGGCTCGGTCATTCCGTCTCCCTCTTCTGCACGTCCGTCATGCCTTGCCACGGCGAGCGCGCATCGAAGGCGCGGTAGTCTTGCTGGAGATGCACGGGCTCTGAAGAAACAACGCGGCGGGTCAGATCGTCATAGCGCGTTTCAGTAAAGCCGGTCAGCGGGAAGTCACGGCGCAGCGGATGTCCGATAAAGTCATAATCCGTCAGGATACGGCGCAGATCGGGATGGCCTTTGAAGGTAATGCCGAACAGGTCGAAGACCTCACGCTCGAACCATCCGGCGGAAGCGTAAACGCTGGCGACCGAGGGAACCGGTGTGATCTCGTCCGTTTCAAGGCAGACGGTGAGCCGCCAGTTATAGTGAAGGCTGAGAAGCTGATACACCACATCAAACCGCTTATCCCGCATGGGATAATCCACACCGCAGACGTCCATCAACATCGTCATAGACGCCTCGTCGCGGTCGCGTAGCGCGATTAGGATATCGACAATATAATCGCGAGGCACGCGCAAGACGAGTCCGCCAGCTTGAGGTGCCAAGGCGCATCCGTCAAGTCCGCCCAGAATATCTTCCAGAACCGCTTTCAGTTTATCAACCAACACTGCGGCCATCATATGCCTCCCCTGCGGTCAATCTGGGTCGGCATCTTGCCCCCTTCCCTGATCTTGCGGTGCAATTGCAACAGGCCATAGACAAGGGCCTCGGCAGTCGGCGGGCAGCCGGGAATATAGATATCAACGGGCACGATCCGGTCGCAGCCGCGCACAACGGAATAGGAATAGTGATAATAGCCGCCGCCATTGGCGCAACTGCCCATCGAGATGACCCAGCGCGGCTCTGGCATCTGGTCATAAAGCTGGCGCAGCGCGGGGGCCATCTTGTTGGTCAGCGTTCCGGCCACGATCATCACGTCCGACTGGCGCGGGCTGGGGCGCGGCATCATGCCGAATCGGTCAAGGTCATAGCGGCTCATATAGGCGTGGATCATCTCTATCCCGCAGCAGGCCAAACCGAAGGTCATCGGCCACATCGAGCCCGTCCGCGCCCACGCCATCAGATCATCCAGCTTGGCGAGCATGAATCCTTTATTCTGGACCTCGCCGCCCATCAGACGGGCGGATGCTTCCATCCGCTCTTTGAGCGCGGGATCGGCCATGGGGTCGAAGACGGGCGACTTGATCAATCCCATTCCAAAGCCCCCTTCTTCCACTCATAGATAAAGCCGACCGTAAGGACGCCCAGAAAAACCATCATGGAAAGGAAACCGGCCCAGCCGATTTCGCCCAGCGTGATCGCCCATGGAAACAGGAAAGCGACTTCCAGATCGAAGATGATAAAAAGGATAGCAACCAGATAAAAGCGCACATCGAACTTGGTCCGCGCATCGCCGAAGGAAGGGAACCCGCACTCATATGGGGCATTCTTGTGATTGTCGGGATGGTGCTTGGCGAGCAAAAAAGAAAGGACGACGGCGATCAGGGCAACGCCGAAAGCAACGATCAAAAAGATCCAGATGGGCAAATACTCGCTCAAACCGTCCGAAGGCACGATACACACCCCGCTCGCGCGCCGAAAGGAAGGAAGAACAGAAAAAGGCGAAATCGTGACGCGCAGGCGCTACCATCTTACGGTTGGCTTCAAAAATCAAGAGTCAGAATGGGTTATCTTCACTTTTTCCTGCGCGGTTATGCAAAAACGGAACAGAGCCCCTAACCTTCAGGGCAATAGGCGTTTTGGAGAATGCGACAATAGTCGGTCCAGTTATCGCCCCTGTGACCTCTTGGGTTTTCCAAAGCCTGATGCAGGCCCGACACCTTCTCCGCATCGACATACTCAAGGCACACCATACTACCCTTGACCTTGATATTTAACAAAAGGGCTTTTGTTTCAGCCTCTAAGATAAAGAGCCTGTAATCCTCTCCAACCCGCTCCTGTCGCGATGTCAAAACCGCCTGAAAATGGCCAATGGGAGCACCATAAATATAGTGCCCTTGTTCATCACGAACCATCGTTCCTTGCAGGGCGCGATCACGAAGTCTGGGAATCAGAGAAGAAAGGCTGGTCATGGTTGGTCTTCACGTTAGGAGAAATAGGGGGAAGACAGTATATGACGGGCTTCGGCTGTTCCCAACTGTCTTTTTATGTGAGGGGTCCCGAAAAACAAGCCATAAAAACGTTGAAAATGGCTTATGGGCCCTTCAGGAGCCGTCCCGCGCACTTGCTCCACATGATCAAGAAAAAACCGTATCGCTTTGGATTTCCTGAGCAACCCTTCAGCTCCGTCAATCGAGGACACGCGGCGATCAACGACCAAGCGACCAGATTGCCACAACTTGGCCGACAGAGTCGTCCCCTCACGCGAAGCCCAAAGAGCCCTGACCCCTTCCTGCTCTTGCCGCAACGTCACGAACCAAAAAACAGGCTCTCCTGTGTAAAGACAGTGCCGCGTCTCACACGATAAAGCCATTTGACCGCTCTGAAAGTGAAACTCATTTGTTTTGCGCCCCTGATCAAATTGCGATCCATAAGGCGCATCGGGAGGAACAGGATAGGCTACTTTTTGATGAACCTGCGTGTAACGTCCAACAGCCGGAATAATATCCGTATAATGGTGTGCGACAGGCAGCGGGTTAAGAGCTTGACCCAGACGCCGTATTTGGCGCATCACAGATAAAGTCATATTATTTTATCCTTAAAGAAAAACACGGGCCCATTGTACGCAAAAGCAAGCGTAACACCAATTACTTGCAAGTCAGGAGAAGGGCTTCGAAGCAAGACATCCAAGGGGCTCTGGCCACCGACAAAAACAGCCCCTCAGCTGGCCGCTAAGGCCTCTGTTTTTAAGCCGCTACCCCCCTACATGGGCACCTGCCAGAGGGGCCCCACGCCCCATCCAGACGCTCAGAAACGGCATTCAAAGAGCTGGTTTGGGACCATTTTCCTATATCCGCGCTGAGAAGGGGCTCAGCAGCGGTCAGCCCTCGAATCAGCAAGCCTCATCCCCTCAAGGAACAGGATCGAACACATCAAATTGTCAGGAAAGAAAATGGCGCGAGAGACGGGACTTGAACCCGCGACCTTCGGCGTGACAGGCCGACGCTCTAACCAACTGAGCTACTCCCGCGCAATCAAACAAGGGCCCGAGGGCCAGTTGTCTGTCACAACAGGCGGGAAGCTTTAGGGCATAAGCCCCCCGCTTGTCAACACATTGCATCTCTTTTTTTGCCCCTTATCTCTTCTTTTCTCTTTTTTGTGTCCGTCGCTCCCCTGTGGGTCACGGTTATTTGGCTCCATGAGCCAACAGATGGCTGACATAACGCTTGTCGGACCCCAGAATATGGTCAACCAGCCAGTTACGAAGGAAGGCCATCAAATCCTGTGTCAGGACGCTTTCTTTATTTGCCTTAAACTGGGCTTGAACCTCCAGCACACGCTTGACCAGATTTTCATGTTCCTTTTTGTGGTGCTTGGTTTCGGGATAACCGGTTTGGTCGAAGAAATCTTCCTCATGCTTGAAGTGCGTGGCCGTATAGTTAATGAGACGATCGAGGATCGGCCCGATGACCGCCCTTCCCGTCCCCGCTTCGAATCCGGCATAAAGTTCGTTGATCATACCGACCAGTTGTTTGTGCTGGGCATCTATTGAGGGAATACCGAGAACAAGCTTTTCATTCCACTCAAGAAAGACCTCTTTTTTGTCCTCGCGGATCTTGCTCAAAAAAGCCCCTAACTCGACGTGCAGACTATCGGCATTCTTCGTCAGTTCCTTGGACGAAGCCAGAACCTGCTCTGCTGCCGCACCCGTCGACGCAGCAGCTTGAGAGACTCCGTCGATGTTCTGGGCGACTGTACGCGTGCTGGAGGCCGCCTCCTGAACGTTACGGGCAATCTCGCGCGTGGCCGAGCTTTGCTGCTCCACAGACGAGGCAATAACCGCTGCGATATCCTGAACCTTGTGGAT
>JAQUHK010000069.1 GCA_028683655.1 Alphaproteobacteria bacterium | reverse complement strand
GGTCAGCGCATCATGAGTGCCGCCGTCCGTCAGGTCATCGGCACGATGGTCACTGATCTGATCGATACCGCGCGGGCGAACCTCGCACGCCTTGGGATCAAGTCCGCCGCCGAAGTCCGCAAGGCCAAGGAGCCCCTCGTGTGTTTCAGCTTTGCGATGCAGCAGAATATGCGCACGATCCGCGAGTTCCTGAAAAAGCGGATGTACGGTCACAGCAAGGTCAACCGCGTTTGTGCCAAGTCCGAACGCATCGTGCGTGAGCTGTTCACTTTCCTGATGGACCGTCCCGACTGCTTGCCCAACGAATGGTACGCCAAGGTGCGAGGCCGCGAAACGGAGGACGCCCACAAAGCCCGCGTCATCGCCGACTATATCGCCGGTATGACCGACCGCTTCGCCGTAAAGGAACACCGCTCGATCTTCTCCACCGAAACGATGGTTTAAGGAGTTAGTTTTCGAAAAGGTAAAACCAAATGGGATGCCAGCCTTCGCTGGCATGACAGTGTTTCTTTTTGTGACTGTGTGCCTCAGAACGAAGCAGGAGATTTTATCCTGCTGTCAACCAAAAGCGTGTCATGCCAGCGAAGGCTGGCATCCCATTTCCTGTTTCTTTGTTCATAAGCAATACGGCTTGGGAAATACGAACTTGGTGCGAATAAGCAGAGTAAGCATGGCGCACTATTGCGTTTTCTTGCTTTTGGCACTTTTGGAGCGTTTGGCGAGATAGACTCCGAAATCGCTGTGTTCGTCTAAATCCTTGCGTTGCCGCGCTTGCTTGATGGCTGTGCGCGTTTCTTCGTTGGGAAGTTGAACAGGAAAAGGAAAGCCTTTGTGCAGAACCAGCTGGCTTAAGAAGATGTTGACGGCTTCGCTTGTTGACAAGCCCAGACGTGCGAGGATAGCCTCGGACGACTTTTTGAGGGCAGGTTCGACGCGGGTGTTGATCATGCTGGATTTTGTCATGGAGCTATCCTTTCGATCTATTCATTGTATAGCATTTGTCACACAAAGGCAAGGTTTTAAAGGGTAGGTAATCTATGAAAGCTGGAAAAGACTATATCGGCGTAGGGTGTGGGGCCTTTATTGTGGATTCTGGGCGGCTTTTGCTTGGCCAGCGGGTTAAGGAGCCGGAGGCGGGGTTTTGGTCGATTCCCGGAGGCAAGGTCGATTTCGGTGAGACGTTTGAGCTCGCCGCTTGCCGTGAAATCCTTGAGGAAACGGGACTTATCATCCAAATCGACAGGCTGTTAGCCCTGACGGATCATATTGTGCCTGATGAGGGGATGCATTGGGTTACGCCCTCTTTTCTGGCCCATGTGACGGGCGGGGTGATGCAAAACCTTGAACCGGACAAGTGCACCGCGCTAGAATGGTTTGCTTTTGACGCTCTGCCCGATAAGCTGACGATCCCGACCCTTAAGGCTCTTGCGGCTTATCTGGGGCGGTGAGTCCTTTGCGTCATTTTGGGTTGGCGGCTTAAGACGAACAATAAAACAGAGTCATTCCCGCGAAAGCGGGAATCTATATCTTGAAGACATCCCTTGTGATCGAAATGGATCCCCGCTTTCGCGGGGATGACTCAAAACTTGACGTAATGACCAGTGCTTTGCGGTAAAGTTATTAAAACTATCTTTTCGGAGTTTTCATGTCTGTATTCAAGTCTGTGCAAAGTGCTGTTGGTGAGATCATTGACGGGTTGGTAAGCGAGGGGGCGTTGACGCTCTCTGGCCCTCGTCCCTCTTTTGTGGTGGAGCCGCCGCGCGATTTGGCGCATGGCGATATGGCAACCAATGCGGCGATGACGCTCACCAAGCTGGCGGGCAAACCGCCGCGCGCGATTGCCGAGCTGATGAAGCCGAAGCTGGAAGCGTTGCCGATGATCGAAAGCGTGTCTGTCGCGGGGCCCGGTTTTATCAATATGAAACTGACCGCCGCCGCGTGGCACGATGAAATCCGCGCGATTTTAAAAGCGGGTGTTGCCTATGGCGACAGTGAACTCGGCAAGCGTGAAAAAGTGAATGTGGAGTTTGTCTCGGCCAACCCCACGGGGCCGATGCATGCGGGCCATGTGCGCGGCGCGGTGATCGGCGATACGCTGTGCCGCCTTCTGGATAAGGCTGGATACGATGTGACGCGCGAGTACTACATGAACGATGCGGGCTCTCAGATTGATGTGCTGGCACGGACCACGCATTTGCGTTACCGCGAGGCACTGGGCGAGGACATTGGCGCGATCCCCGAAGGGTTTTATCCGGGCGAGTATCTGAAAGAGGTCGCCGCCGCTTTAGTCAAGCAAGATGGCGACAAATGGATCGGCAAAAGCGAAGAGGAATGGATCGCGCCGCTGCGCCGTTTTGCTACCGCTTATATGATCGAGGTGATTAAAGAAGACCTCGCGCTGATCGGCATCAAGCATGATGTGTTTACTAACGAGCGCGTTATCGTCGAAGATGGTACGCTCGATAAGGTATTCAAGCTGCTTGAGGCAAAGGGCCTGATTTACGTCGGCACGCTGCCGCCGCCCAAGGGCAAGGAGATGGAGAATTGGGAGCCCGTGCCGCTCACGCTTTTCCGCTCTAGCAATTTTGGCGACGATGTGGATCGCCCGCTGAAAAAGCGCGACGGGACGTGGGCCTATGTGATGCCTGACCTTGCCTATCACTATGACAAGGTTCAGCGCGGTTTCATGTATATGATCAACATTCTGGGCACCGACCATGGCGGCTATCTGGAGCGGCTGCGTCCCGGCGTGGCGGCTTTTTCAGGCGGCAACGCGCGGCTTGAGGTGATTTTCAACAATATCGTGAAAATCTTCAAAAACGGCGAGCCCGTCAAACTCTCCAAGCGGTCGGGCAACCTGATTACCTTGCGCGAGATGGTGGAGCAGGTCGGCGCGGGCGCGGTGCGCTTTTTCATGCTGACCCGCGCGCCGGAATCCGAGCTTGAGTTCGATTTCGCCAAGGTGGTCGAGGCGACGCGCGACAATCCGGTTTTCTATGTGCAATATGCCCACGCGCGGTGCTGCTCCGTCTTCCGCAATGCCGCCGCGATTGTGCAGAATCTCGATCCGTCTGCTGACGCTTTGGCTGCGCTTGATTTGTCGGCTCTGAAGGAGCCGGAGGAGCTGGCCCTCGTGCGTGCGCTTGCGAACTGGCCGCGTGCGGTCGAGGCGGCGGCGATTGCGCAAGAGCCGCATCGCATTGCCTTCTTTTTGATGGATTTGGCGGCTACGTTCCACAGTTTCTGGAACAAGGGGAACGACAAAGCGATTCTGCGCTTTCTGTTGCCCGATCAACCGGAGCTGACCCACGCCAAATTGGCCCTTGTGAAAGCGGTGCAAACTGTTTTAGCTAGTGGTCTGGCCGTCATGGGCTGTCCGGCCTTGGAGGAACTTCGTAATGAGCAAACAATCTCGGCATGATCTGCATGCCCAGCGTCCCGTCCGTTCCGATTTTGCACGGCGTGGTGGTGGGGGCGGGATCAACCCGTTCAAGCTAGCCTTGCTTTTTGGCGCGGCTTTGGCCGTTCTCGGCGGTGGCTATGCGGCGATGACGGTCGTGGGGCATGCGCCGACAACCGACGGCGAGATCCCGACCATTGAAGCCGAGTTGCCGATCAAACAACGGCCCGAACAACCGGGCGGAATCGACATTCCGCATCAGGATGTGGCTGTCTTCCAGAAACTGGATTCCAAGGGAGCCGCCACGTCCCAGCAACAACAACAGCCGGTGGTCGAGCATCTATTGCCCGAACCCGAAACGCCGGATATGAAGACGGCGGAAGTCAAAACGGCGGGGCCGCTCGTTGCGCCGGAAGGCGAGCCGCTGGAGCCAGCGGTAACAGAAAAAGTGGACAGTGCTGCCGCTAAAACCGTTCCGTCTGTTTCCCGGGAAAGCGTTGATGAATTGCCGCCGCCTGTGACGGAAGCGCAGCCGCCGGAAGCTTCGCCAGTAAGCGAAACGCCTGCGCCGAGGCCTGAAACTGTGAAAGCCGCCGCCAAACCGGTGGAAAAGCCGAAGGCTGAAACGGTTGCGAAAGCCAAGACTGCCGAGAAAACGACGGCAAAAGTGATCGAGAGCAAGCCGGTTGAAAGCAAGGCGGGTGGTGAAACGGGACGCTTGCCGACCGAGCTATTCACCCAGATGGATTACACGCCGCCTGCCGTCAAGGCCGAAGAAAAGGTGACGGAAACCGTAGCGGTGAAGGTCAAGGAAGCGGCGGCTACGGAAACGACAGCGTCTGGCGGCACGAAAAAGGTCCAGTTGGCGTCTTATCCCGATAAGGCCTCGGCCGAGAAAGAGGTCAAGCGGCTGCAAAGCAAATACGCCTCGCTTTTGGGGGGCGCGAAGTTGAGTATCGTTCCTGCCGATCTGGGCAGCAAGGGAACCTATTACCGTGTACTCAGCACATCCATGCCTGAAAGCAAGGCGAAGGCCGTTTGTGCGGCTGTCGTCACGCAAAAGGGAAGCTGTATGGTGAAGTGACCAATGACTGCTGACCCAAGTCGCCTGATTGCCGATATCGAAGCGATCCAGAACGTCACCGTCTTCGGGCGTGTTGCGGGTGTTCAGGGTTTGCTGATCGAAGTGGCGGGCGTGGAGCGGCATTTGTCGCTGGGGGGCCGCTGTGAAGTTGAAGCGCGGGGCGGGCGTCGTGTGCTGTGCGAGGTTGTCGGGTTTCGTGATGATCGCGCCCTGCTGCTACCCTTTCAGCCGCTGGATGGAATCGGGCTTGGTTGTAAGGCCGTGGTGGTCGAGGCGCAGCCGACGATCTCGCCGACTCCGGCGTGGCTGGGGCGCGTGATCAATGCGCTGGGCGAACCGGTCGATGGCGGGCCGCCTTTGCCGACGGGCTCTGTCGCTCATCCCATTCGCAATGCGCCGCCGCCTGCGCACCAACGGCAAAGGGTCGGGGGAAAACTCGATCTGGGCGTGCGGGCGCTTAATACGTTTTTGACTTGCTGCAACGGACAGCGCATGGGGATTTTCGCCGGATCGGGCGTGGGGAAGTCGATCCTTATGTCGATGATTGCGCGGTACACGTCGGCGGATGTGTCCGTCATCGGGTTGATCGGTGAACGTGGCCGCGAGGTGCAGGAGTTCATTCACGATGACCTCGGCCCCGAAGGGTTGGCGCGGAGCGTGATTGTGGTGGCGACGTCCGATGAAGCACCGTTGATGCGCCGTCAGGCGGCCTATATGACTTTGGCGGTGGCCGAGTATTTCCGCGATCTGAGACAGAATGTGCTTTGCCTGATGGACAGCGTCACGCGCTTTGCGATGGCACAGCGTGAAATCGGCCTTGCGGCGGGCGAGCCGCCCACAACCAAAGGCTATCCGCCCACGACCTTTGCCGAGTTGCCGAAACTGCTGGAACGCGCAGGGCCCGGTGTTGGCGATACGGGCGCGATTACGGGATTGTTCACGGTGCTGGTTGATGGCGACGACCACAACGAGCCGATTGCCGATGCCGCGCGCGGGATTCTGGACGGGCACATTGTTCTGGAGCGAAGCATTGCCGAGCGGGGACGTTATCCCGCGATCAATGTGCTGCGCAGCGTGTCGCGGACGATGCCCGGTTGTAACAACGATACGGAAAACTCGCTTGTTTCCACCGCGCGGCGGCATCTGGCGGCTTATGAAAACATGGCCGAGATGATCCGCCTTGGTGCCTATCGCAAGGGCACGAACAAGGAAGTGGACGAGGCGATGAATTACTACGCGCCGATTGAAGCGTTCCTCAAGCAAGGCAAAAAGGAAAGCGATACGCTGGCCACCGGCTATGCGAAACTCGCCGAAATCCTCGGCATTCCGTGGAACGGGTGAGGGGGGGGGAGTGGCTGGTAGCTCTACCAATCCGTTTATGAACTGCTCCCTGCCGTCATTGCGAGGAGGCCTTGGCCGACGAAGCAATCCAGTCCTGCTGCTTGAAACTTGGGGACTGGATCGCCGCGTCCCCCGCATCAAGTGCGGGGTCCTCGCGATGACGGAAGAGCGGGGGCGCGATGAGCCACTTCATTCACTTGCGTACAGGCAAGCCACCTGTCGTCCTGAGAGTCTCGCCACATGAAAAGTCTTGCAACCCTTATCAAGCTGCAAAAGACACGGGTTGACGAACAGCGGATTGTGCTGGCCAAGATGCATGACCAGCTGGAGGCGGCGCAGATCAGGGTCGCTCTTCACAAAGCCGAGATGGAGGCGCAGCAGGATTTGCTGCATGACGATCCAAGCATGGGCCTGACCTATGGGGCCTATTTGCTCGTGGCGAAGAAAAAGACGGCGGAGCTGGAGAAAAACCGCAGGGCAGCGGAATATGCGGTGCATATCGCGCTTGAGAAACTGGCCGAAGTGTTCGAGGAGCAAAAACGCTATGAGATCGCCCAGCAAAACCGCCTCGCCCGTCAGCGCAAAGAAGAACTGCACCGCGAAACCCTCTTCCTCGACGAAGTGGGAAGCGTAGGTTTCGTGCGCAAGCAAAAGGGGCAGTAGGACGGGGAAGAGGCAGCGGTTTCTCCCTGGGGAGAGAAATATAATATGCGCTTCACAATTGAAGAGTTGGGCGTTCTATAGGAAATGCGTCATTCCCGCGAAAGCGGGAATCTACATGTTGAAGGCATCCCCTACGACACACATGGATCCCCGCTTTCGCGGGGATGACGCGGTTTTTTATGAGGAGCCTATCTCTCCAATGGTTAAGAGATCAGGACGTGGATTTGAGAGATAACGAGGCATCATGGCACATTCGGATATAGCAGCAGGCGATTGGATTGATCGGCGGGTGCCGGAGGGGCTGAGGCCTTATGCGCGGTTGATGCGGCTGGATCGGCCGATCGGGACGTGGCTTTTGCTGTGGCCTTGCTGGTGGGGGCTGATGCTGGCGGGTGAGGGCTGGCCGCCGGTCGGGATGCTTTTGCTTTTTGCGTTCGGGGCACTTGTCATGCGCGGGGCGGGGTGCGCGATCAATGATTTGGTTGATCGTGATATTGATCGGAAGGTGGAGCGGACTTTGACGCGGCCTTTGGCGCGGGGGGATGTGAAGGTCTGGCAGGTCCTGTTGTTCGTCGCCTTTTTGCTGTTGGTCGGGCTTGGGGTGTTGCTTTGCTTTAACGGGTTTACGGTCGGGCTTGGGGTGGCGTCGCTTTTGCTTGTGTTGACCTATCCGCTCGCCAAGCGGGTGATCTGGGCACCGCAGTTTGTGCTGGGGCTGGCGTTTAACTGGGGCGCGTTGATGGGATGGAGCGCGGTCCGCGAGGGGCTTGGGCTTCCTGCGTCGTTTTTGTATTTGGGCGGGATTTTGTGGACGCTGGGCTATGACACGATCTATGCCCATCAGGATAAGCGCGATGATGCGCTGGTGGGGGTGAAGTCGCTTGCGCTTTATCTGGGCGATCAGTCGCGCCGCTGGATCGCGGGGTTTTATGCGGCGGCCCTCGTTTGTTTTTCGTTGGCTGGATTTCTGGGCGATGTCGGTATGGCGTTTTATGTTGTGATGCCTGCGGCTTTTGCTCATGCCGTGTGGCAACTGGCCAGTTGGAAGCCGGACGATCCCGCCAATTGTTTGGTGCGGTTTCGCAGTAATCGCGATTTCGGGCTGATCGTTTTTCTCGCGCTGTTGGCGGGGAGGGTTTTGTGACGTTAGACGCTGAAGCTTTTATTCGTGCGCGCACGCGCCTTGCGCCGGTGCCTTTGGTGCCGGAGATCAGCCTCTTGGGGGCGCAGGCTTTAGAACCGCTTTGGAAGGAGCTGGAGGCTCTGTCCGGCGATCCTGATTGCCCGCCGCCTTTTTGGGCGTTCCCTTGGGCTGGCGGGGTGGGGCTGGCGCGGTTTGTGTTGGATCATCCTGAGCATGTACGGGGCAAGCGGGTGCTGGATTTCGCCTCGGGCAGTGGGCTGGTCGGGATCGCGGCGGCACTGGCTGGGGCGAAGCAGGTGGCGGCTTGCGATATTGATCCGCTAGCACAGGCGGCGGGGCAGCTCAATGCCGAGGCTAACGGGGTGAGCGTGACGGTGGTTGGGGCCGTGGATTTCAAGAGGGTGCCCAAGGGCGTTGACGTGATCCTTGCGGGGGATGTTTGTTACGATCACTTGATGGCGCATCGGTCGCTGGCTTGGCTAAGGCTCTGCGCGGCGGCGGGGGTGATGGTCTTGTTGGGCGATCCGGCGCGGGCCTATGCGCCGCAGGATGGGGTGGAGCTTCTCGCGAACGTGACGGTGCCGACGGTGCTGGAGATCGAGGATCGGGAAGAGCGCGAGGTGAGCATTTGGCATTTTGTCGCTAGCATTTAGGAGGGGGAGGTAAATTAGGAGGGGGTAAGAATAAAGTTCTTGACAGCAGGGGCGGGTTGTGCTATTGACACTCCTACGGCGAGGTGCGTTCTGTGGGCGGCGGAAGAGAGCATTTAGCCTATGGCATTTAGCATTTGGGGGCGGACGAGTGCTAAAGGCCGGAAGTTAGATAAACGGGGCAAGACGGGTGTAAGATGGGTCAGCGGCAGCTGGCCTTTTTTTGTGGGGTGAGGGGGATGAGAGCGGCATGGGTTCCCCCTCTCTTGCAAAATCTAAGACTTATACCAACGACCGGTGAAAAAACCCGCTGCGTCATCGCGAGGAGCGCAGCGACGTGGCGATCCAGTCTGCCTTGCCGAAGCTGGAATCAGCGTAGGCAGGTCCCCAAGTTTCCAGCAGGAGGACTGGATTGCCGCGCTCCCTACGGTCGCTCGCAATGACGAAGGGGGCGCGACTCGTGAGTCATTTTATCGGGCGGTCGGTATTACTTTGTAAGCCTAAGATTTTGCTTTCTCCCCCTCCACGGGGGGAGAGAAGGAAGAAGGTTGAGAGCAAAAAGCCCGCTCTGGGGGGAGCGGGCTTTTCGGTTCAAACGGATGGGGATTCCTTACGCGTCTTCATGGGGGCCGCCGTTGCGGTATTCCTGAATACGGGTGGCGCGGAGCCCGTGGACGCCGTGGCTGTCGAGCAACTGGGCCCAAGAGCTGAACTCTTCTTCCGAGAGGTGATAGCGTTCACAGGCCTCGGGAAGGCTCAGGACACCGTTGCGGACGGCGGTGACGACTTGGGCCTTACGGCGCATGACCCAGCGGCGGGTCTTGGGGGAAGGCAGCTTGTCGAGCTCACGCTGCCGTTCGGTCATGCGAACGATTTTGACTTGATCGCCGGAAGTCTGGAAAGAAGGTGCGGAATGTGACATGGCTAAGGCTCCGTTTGAAAATGAAACTTTGAAAATGACCTTGACGCTATAAAGAGGATGATACACGAAATCCCTTTAAAAACGCCTAATGTTAAGCTTAATGCGCCGTGCGGTGCAACAGGAAAATACTTTCAAAAGGAAGGAAAAACCGGTTTTTATAGTTAATATACTGCTCACACTTCAAAAGTTGGGGCGTCGTATATAAAAAGGGTCATTCCGGCGAAAGCCGGAATCCAGTCTAGGGCTCTCCGCTTGTCCCAAACGGCTGGGTTTGATGAGTCTCATGCCGCGTGGACACGCGGCTCCTAGATACCGGCCTTCGCCGGTATGACCCGTTTTGTTTAGGAATAGACCAACTCTTGAAGTGCGAGCAGTATAGCTGGCTTTCCAAGGGCAAAAAAAAGCCCCCGGGGAAGGGGGCTTTGGGAAGAAGGCTGGATTACTTGCTGACGCGCAAGTTCGAGAGCGAGTCGGCAATGGCATTAAAGGCCGTGTTCAACGTCGCCGCCGTCGGGGCATTGAAGTAGTGGTTAATCGAGGTTGCACAGTCCCTCATGACCGTCAGGGTGGTGCCTGTCACCGAGCCGAAGGTGATGGAGTAAACGGTGATGCCGTTGTCCTTCATGTTGGTGCATATCTGGGTCAGTTTTGTGTCAGAGGTCGGTAAATTATTCTGACCGTCCGTCATGATGATAACCGCTTTTTTCATGTGGGGCGTGTCGTAATCCAGAGGCAGGCCGTTGGCGTTCATCTCGGCATTCCACTGCCCCCGCCATGTCGGGGAGATCAGATGCCAGCCCCAAGCGGCACCGCGGTCGATGTAGGTCCCTCCGTTTGCCACAAGCAGCTGGATCGCATCAAGGATGGTTTGTTTGCTGCTGCTAAGGGGCGTGATCGGCGGAATGTTATAGTAGAGGACGGCATCCTTTGAACAATATTGATTCCGGTAGGTTATGGAGTTGGCGCGATAGGTCGGGCAATACCACTCGTTCGTAGTCCCCACATAAGGGCAGTAATTGATGTCTACGTAATGGGTATAGGTCGAACAGGGGGTCGGGTTGTAATGGGAATAGATGTCGTACTCGTATGTTGTCGCCAAATCATCCGATGTATCCTTGGTCGTGTTATGGCGGCTGAGAAAGGTGGTGACAGCGGGCTGCCAGTTGGGGATGGGCTTCCAATAGCTGTCGATCCATTCATATTTCGCTTCAGCAGCGATGTTGACCCCTGTCGAAAAGGGGACCATGCCAATCCAGAGATTGGGGATTGTTGTGGAGGTGCTGTAAAGGATATGGACAAGGCTTGAGGCTGAAGCGCGCAGAGCGGCAATTTTGCTGCCCCCCATCGATCCCGAATTGTCGAGAACCAGAACGACTTCAAGGCCGTCTGAGGTGCGGGTGATTTGGGCTTGGGCAGTCAGGTCCATCGTGGTGAAGCCGAACACGCGCATAAAGGTTGTTGGCATGGTTGTGGTGGCCGTGATGTCGATGACTTTGTTGTCGGCACTGATGGTGTGGCTGATTGTTGGTGTGGCCGTGCCCAGGTAATTGGTCGGATAGTTGATCTCGAGGTATTTTTCCAGCTCGGTTGTAACGTCGGCTGTGTTCAGGGTTGAACTGGCGGCAAGGCCTGCGGCATCGACGGCAAAGGTCAGACGGGACTGGGCCAGCTGTTTGCGTGCGATGTCAGTTGCTGTCCCGACGGCGGCAATCAGGGTCACAAAGACAAAAGCCAGAAATGGCAAGGTCACACCGCACTCGTTTTCGAGGAGGCTTTTGCTATTTTTGAGAAAAGACATTATCCCTCCGCTATCAAGTTGGTGCCGAGACAAGGGGGCTTAGGCGCGGCTTGTAAAAGGTAGCGCGGTAAAGATCGTGTTGGGAGAATATCCCCAGCCCCGGAAAAAGGGGGTGATAGTCAAAGAAGACTTCGGAAATGATGATGTTGTCATTATCGTTGAGCGTCAGGGTGCCGAGCGAAGGATAGGTTCCCGGAAGGCCATAGAGACTGGCTCGTGAAAGGGCACCGCAATGGCCGCTGGTGTATTGCCAGACGATTTTTGGGGGGTAGCCCGTTTCTTTATAAACAGAGGTCACGATGATACGGCCCTGCGAGCCAAACGTGAAGGGCAGAAGAAGTTGCTGGGTTGCCTCGCAGCTATTGTCGAGATCGACAATTTTGGCAACTTCCTGCTGGGTGATGATGTCGGCGAGCGAATAGGCGATGCGGTCAATCCGCTGCGACATGATCTTGAGATGAGCCGCGTCGATGGTGCCGAAAAGCAGGCAAAGCCAGATCGGCGAGGTCAGGGCAAACTCCATCGCCACGGTGCCCTTTTGGCGCGTGAGGAATAGCAGAG
>JAQUHK010000197.1 GCA_028683655.1 Alphaproteobacteria bacterium | reverse complement strand
GGTTCCGTGTCCTGGATGCTGAAGGATTTGAGCAGCTTCAAGCGGCGCGTGATGCGGTCGCGCTTCATTTCCGAGGCGCCCACGATTTCCTTCTGCAAGGCTTCCATGGTCGCGTTCACGTCGATCTTGGTCAGCAGTTCGTTGATGGCTTCGGCGCCGATCTTGGCTTCGAATACATGGCCGAACTTCAATGACATCTCATGGTACTCATTCTCGGACAGCACCTTGAGCGGCTTCAGATCCTTCAGTTCTTTCTCCGCTACGCTGAAGTCTGCCTCAAGCTCTTTGAGTCGGCGTTCCTTGGTGCCCTGGGTCTTATCCAAATCCTGGGTCACCGCATCCGGATCGAGCTTCTTCTCTTGTGCTGTCTCGTTGATGCGCTTCACGTCGCGTTCGAATTCAGCTTCGATGGTCTTGCGCTTGCCTTTGTATTCAGTACGCAACTGCTCCAACGTCGCTTCGCGCAACGGTTCGTTCACGTCGGTCACGATGAAAGCCGCGAAGTAGATGACCTTCTCCATGGCCTGCACGGACATGTCGAGCACCGTACCGATCTTTGACGGCACGCTGCGCAAGAACCAGATGTGCGCTACCGGAGCGGCCAACTCGATGTGGCCCATGCGCTCGCGGCGGACGAGTGAGTGCGTGACTTCCACGCCGCACTTGTCGCACACGATTCCCTTATAACGGATCTTTTTATATTTACCGCAGTAGCACTCCCAGTCTTTCGACGGGCCGAAGATTTCTTCAGCGAACAGGCCGGACTTTTCCGGTTTCTGCGTGCGGTAGTTGATTGTTTCAGGCTTCGTCACTTCGCCGTACGACCAGCCGCGTACCGTATCCGGCGAGGCCAGCTTGAGGCGCATCGCGTCGAAGTCCGTGGTTTTGATGTTTTCCGATTGGAAGAATGGCATACGGGTGGCGGGTTAGACTTCTTCGGCCGGACCCCATTCGGGTTCGGCGAATGAATTCGTCAGGGCCGGACGGGCACGGAACTGTTCCGGCTTGGGCGAGGTCTCTTCGATGCGCGTGCCGTCTTTCAGCAGCTCCACATCCAGACACAAACCCTTAAGTTCACGGATCAACACGTTGAATGATTCCGGAACGTTGACCTTGCGGATCGGCTCGCCCTTGATGATCGACTCGTAAGCCTTGGAGCGACCCGGAACGTCGTCTGATTTGATGGTCAAAATTTCCTGCAGAGTGTGCGCCGCGCCGTAAGCTTCGAGCGCCCACACTTCCATTTCTCCGAAACGCTGACCGCCAGACTGCGCTTTGCCGCCCAACGGTTGCTGGGTGATGAGCGAGTACGGACCGATAGAGCGTTGATGGATCTTATCTTCCACCATGTGGTTCAGCTTGATGATGTAGATGTAACCCACGGTCGGATCGTTGTCGTAGCGTTCACCTGAACGTCCATCGTAGAGCGGCACTTTGCCGTCTTCGGAGAAGCCAGCCTTCTTGAGTTCTTCGCGGATCGTCTCCTCGGGCACGCCATCGAACACCGGAGTAGCCACGCGGAAGCCTTGGGCATTCGCCGCCAAACCGAGGTGCGTTTCGAGGATCTGACCCAAGTTCATACGAGAGACAACGCCCAACGGCGACAGGATTACGTCCACCGGGGTTCCGTCCTCGAGGAACGGCATGTCTTCGACCGGCACGACCTTCGAGATGACACCCTTGTTGCCGTGGCGACCAGCCAATTTGTCACCGACTTGGATCTTGCGCAGGTCGGCCACTGAGACCACGATTTGCTTGATGACCCCAGGCTGCAGCTTATCGCCGTCCTCGCGCGAAAACACCGTCACGCCCACGACCTTGCCGTGTTCGCCGTGTTCCAGATACATCGAAGTATCGCGCACATCGCGAGCTTTCTCGCCGAAGATGGCACGCAACAACTTCTCTTCCGCCGACAAGTCGGTCTCCCCTTTCGGAGTGATCTTACCGACCAAGATGTCGCCGGATTTCACTTCTGCGCCGATGCGCACCACACCGTTCTCATCCAAGTTCTTCAATTTTTCTTCAGACACGTTCGGGATATCGGCGGTCACGACTTCCGGACCAAGCTTGGTGTCGCGTACGTCGATGGAATGGTGCTCGATATGGATCGAGGTAAAGCGGTCCTGTTGCACCAAACGCTCGGACAAGATGATGGCGTCTTCGTAGTTGTAGCCGTCCCAAGACAGGAAGGTGCACAACAAGTTCTGGCCCAACGCCAATTCGCCGCGGTCGCACGAGGTGCCGTCCGCCAAGACTTCGCCGGCATACACCTTCTGGCCTTTGTCCACGCGCGGACGTTGGTTGTTACAGGTCGAGGCATTGGTGCGTTGGAACTTCACCAAGTCGTAGCGGCGCATCTCGCCTGTGTCGGATTTGAATTCGATATGGTTGGCCGAAACCGATACCACCAAGCCATCTTCCGGAGCCAACAAAGCATGTCCCGCATCCACCGCCACGCGACGTTCCACGCCTGTACCCACGATCGGCGCATCCGGCTTGATACACGGCACAGCCTGGCGTTGCATGTTGGTGCCCATCAGCGCGCGCTGACCGTCGTCATGTTCGACGAACGGAATCAACGAAGTCGCAATGGACAAAATTTGTTTGGACGAGACATCTAAATAATCAATTTCGTGTACATCGACGATCATCGGCTCGCCGTTCTTACGGGCAGAGGCGCGTTCCGTCAGGAATCTACCGTCGCGGCTCAACGGCGTCGTAGCCGGAGCTGTGGTACCGCGCTCTTCTGCGAAGGCATTGATGTAGACGATTTCACC
>JAQUHK010000068.1 GCA_028683655.1 Alphaproteobacteria bacterium | reverse complement strand
CTTCTTTTCTCTTTTTTGTGTCCGTCGCCCCCTGTGGGTCACGGTTATTTGGCTCCATGAGCCAACAGATGGCTGACATAACGCTTGTCGGACCCCAGAATATGGTCAACCAGCCAGTTACGAAGGAAGGCCATCAGATCCTGTGTCAGGACACTTTCTTTGTTCGCCTTGAACTGGGACTGAACCTCCAGCACACGCTTGACCAGATTCTCATGTTCCTTTTTGTGATGACTGGTTTCGGGATAGCCAGTTTGATCGAAGAAAGCTTCCTCATGCTTGAAATGCGTGGCGGTATAGTTAATGAGACGATCAAGGATCGGTCCGATAACCGCCCTGCCCGTCCCGGCTTCAAATCCAGCATAAAGCTCATTGATCATACCGACCAACTGTTTGTGCTGGGCATCTATTGATGGAATACCGAGAACAAGCTTTTCATTCCACTCAAGAAAGAGCTCTTTTTTGTCCTCGCGGATCTTGCTCAAAAAAGCCCCTAACTCGACGTGCAGACTATCGGCATTCTTCGTCAGCTCCTTGGACGAGGCCAGAACCTGCTCTGCCGCCGCGCCAGTCGAAGCCGCAGCTTGAGAGACTCCGTCGATGTTCTGGGCGACTGTGCGCGTGCTGGAGGCCGCCTCCTGAACGTTACGGGCAATCTCGCGCGTGGCCGAGCTTTGCTGCTCCACGGACGAGGCAATAACCGCTGCGATATCCTGAACCTTGTGGATGATGCCTTCGACCGTTTCAATGGCCCCGACGGCACGCTGGGTGTTGGTTTGAACCGAGGAAATCTGCGCACTGATTTCTTCGGTAGCCTTGGCCGTCTGGTTGGCCAGATTCTTGACCTCGCCCGCGACAACGGCAAAGCCCTTCCCCGCCTCCCCTGCCCGCGCGGCCTCGATCGTTGCATTGAGGGCAAGCAGGTTCGTCTGGCTGGCAATGTCGGTGATAAGCTTCACAACGCCGCCGATTTTGTCCGTAGCCGACAAAAGCTCCTTGACCAAAGCGGAAGCCTGCACCGTCTCGTGCGCTGCTTGCTGGGAAACCTGTGTCGATTGCGAAACCTGCGTATTGATCTCGCCAATTGACGCGCTGAGTTCCTCGGCAGCCGAGGCCACCATCTCGACATTCTCTGTCGCGTGCGAGGAAGCCGATCCGACATTGGACGCCTCGGCAGCCGATTGTTGGGCCGCCGCCGACATGGACTGGGCCGTCGCTTGCATCTCTGTCGCCGAGCTGGAAACAACGCGCACAATGCCCATAACGCTTTTTTCAAAAGCATTGGCCATTTGATGAAGCTCTTGCTTGCGCTGTTGGGCAACCAGAGCGGCATTGCGCTCATGATCCTTGCGCAGCTCTTCAACCTGAAGCGCATTCTTTTTGAAAATCTCGACTGCTCGGGCCATATCTCCGGTTTCATCCTTGCGATCTGTTCCGGGAATGAAAACCGACAGATCGCCGGAAGCCAGATGATCCATCACATCCGTAATCGCCTTGATCGGACGCACAATGCTACGCGACGTGACGAGCCATAAAACAACGCCGATCAACAAACTAATCACGCCTATTTTGACTGACCAGTCGTTCAATGATTGGAGGCGTCCCATAGCACTCGCCGCCCGCGTGTCGGCAACTTCGGCATATACACTTGCCAAATCACCGCCAAGACGATCCAGCTCGGCCGCGACATCACCCGCCTTTTTTAACGAGACAAGAACTTCTGGATCGGACAGGCGCTCGTTTTTACCGCCAGTAGTTTTCAACTTCTCAACACTATCCCGATATACCGCCAACGCGCTTCGTATTTCCTTGAGCTTTTCTTGCCGGGAAGGTGTCAAGGTGGTCTTGATCAGATCGTCAAGCGTTGCCTCTGTCATGGCCATTTGCTTCTGGCCATCACCCCATTTGTCAGAAGAGCCAGTCGCCAGATAGGCCCAGATATTCATTCTGGTTTTATAAAGGTCCTCATGAACCTCTGTCATCTTGTTCTGGTTACGTGCTGCACGCAATGTCGCATCGACAAGCCCCTGTGTATCGGAGCCTTGCGAGATCGTAAATATATTCAACCCTGCGATCAGCAAGTTCAAAAGGCCAAAGCTAAGCATTAAACGTGAAGCGATTTTCAGTCTCGCAAACATAAGGGAACCTCGATTTAAGAAAAAGGGAACAGGCGGGAGGGGAAGAAAAACTTATAGAACCAAAACCGTTCTGGAGGCTAATCATACAAAAAAAAATCGCAAGCTTTATTTCATGCCCTCGTTTGGAAAGAAGGCTATTGTGGCAAAGTCACGCGCCAAGCCCCCCTGCTGACGCAAGGAGGCCAAAGTGACGGACTGATCACGTTTTGAAAACTTCTTTCCTGCGCCGTCGTATAAAAGAGGATGATGCGCATAACGGGGCACAGGAAGATCAAGCAAGGCCTGTAACAGTCTGTGAATATCCGTCACGCCCCTCAAATCCTCGCCACGCGTGACAAGAGTCACCCCTTGAAGCGCATCATCAACTGTCACGCTAAGGTGATAACTCGTCAGCACCTCTTTTCGAGCCAAAACGATATCCCCGAAACGTTCCGGCTTCGCTTCGACATCCTGTCCGGCGAGCTCGTCGCGCCAGAAAAGCTGGCCCGTAATCCGAACCGCCTTCTCCATATCTAGTCGCCATACGGGCATACGGATGTGCGCCAGCTCAGCCCGCGCGTCTAGGGATAGAGAACGGCATGTGCCAGGGTAAACGACCGCATCCTCGCCTTCATGCGGAGCACGGCCCGCTCGCGCACTTTCTTCAACGATTTCCTTGCGCGTACAAAAACACGGGTAAAGGAGCCCCTTCGCCTCAAGCGCGGCCAAAGCTCTTTTATAATCATCCAAGTGTCTGGATTGGAAGCGCACCGGCTCTGGCCAATTCAGCCCTAGCCAATGGAGGTCCTCATAGATTCCCTCGATATATTCCGACTTGCACCTGAGCGGATCAATATCCTCAATTCGAAGCAGAAAAGTGCCCCCCGCTTCTCTGGCCTTGTTGAAGGCAAATAAAGCCGAGGCCGCGTGCCCCAAATGAAGTCGTCCTGTTGGACTTGGCGCAAAACGCGTCACAATCATAGGCGATCTTTCACCACTTCGAACAAATATTGATCATTGTGTTCGCTGGCCGGAACACGCACCAGCCAGTCCGGCACTTGACCATCCGTGAGTTGCTGCTCAAAATCAGGGCCCTCTTTCCTCGGCCTTCCTTCGGAAACCATAGTCAAAAGGATATTGTCCTCGACGCTTTCTTCACTATAAGACGGTGCCCGCCTTGGCGAGGCCAAGACTAAATCGATCTCGTTCTCCCGAACGATCCGGCGAGCAACTTCAGGATATTTGGTCAAAAAGAACTGCAACGATTCTTTGTTGGCTTTGATATTCGTGTGATAAGGCGCAGCCATAAACGTGTGTTGCGTGAACAGCAAAAGGGGTCCGGCTTCATTCATCATATTCATGATCCGGCGCGGTCTGTCTCCCAATCCAGCCGGATCACTTAACACTTGCCACACAGAAGGCTGGGGATCATGCGGCGTCTTGAACGTAAAGAAATAAGGCCGCGCATCAAGCTGGGCCTCCGGCTTTTCCGGCACCCCGACAGTATCGATCAGAAGCGACAATCCCGTATCCATCGAGAACAAGAGCACAAAGATAGGCAATAAACGCCAAAGCTTCGGCAGCCGCGCCTTCCCAAAGGCCCATAGACGGGCAATCACTTCCACAAAAACAGGGACAGAGAACAGATGCGCAAACAACGAAATGCGCTGTTGGTAATAAACAGCTGAAATCAACGCAACAAGAAGAACCAACCCATAGCCACACCAGAACCAGCTTTTTTCTGCATCATCTTCCTCATCCAGAAAGACAAAAGCCGAAACTGTTGCGACAATCGGCAACCCCAAAGCTTGGAGCAAATTGAAAATGGACTCGTACTTGCCGGACAAGGGCACATTCAGGATTAGATATTTACCCATCATCTCGGCCATAGACTTGTCCATCCCCCCGAACGGCCCGTCAATCATGAAAGGGAACAACGTCAGAAAACCGCATCCCATCAAAATCGCTGCGGCACCAGCTGCAGCCCACACACGCCACGCCTCCCACAAACGCGCTGCCCCTGCGGTCAGGATAAAGAGACCGCCCAGACATCCCGCCAAAACAACATAAAGCGATGAATACATAAGCGAATCCGGCTTAAAGTAGCTTTCAGGCGCGGCCGTCGCGACAAGAAAGAGCGCGGCGGATAAAAACAGGGAAAGGCCAAAGACGGCCCCGCTTTGCGCCATAGGCCGCCCCCGTACAACGAGCAGCAAACCGACAAGACCGCTTAAAGCAATCACCCACGGAAGCGTTTCAAGCGCAATCACCAAAGACAAAGCCCCCATGATACCAGCCCCAACAGCATAACGCGGCAAAGACTTCGGCCTGAACCACAGACGAAAAACAAACCCTAGCATCATAAGCATGCACAAAAGCGACAAGGCATGGTGATCAGCCCTCGGCGGAGCCAGCTCGCTGGTCACGGGATAAGCAAAAAAGAGGGTTACAGCGGAAAGTCGAAACCACTCCTGCCCGACAAGCGGTTCCGTGGACCATGCAGCAACGACAAAAAACGAAGCAAAAAGAGCCAAGGGGACAACGGTCATCGTCAAATAAGAGGCAGAAACGAAATCAGCCCCTCCCTGGTGCAAAAAGCCCATCAGAAATAGCAACGGTATTTCAGCCAGGCGTGAAAAATGCGTGGCCATGCCATCTGGTGGCATAATCCGGTGAACAACCGGATCGAACCAGCTTTGCCCATTCAAAAAATCCCACACGCGAGAAAGATGGACAATATCATCCGAGTCCATAAACCGGCCATAGCGGAAGGGACCTTCTTCCAACGTCAGGAAAGATAAAAAGAAAAGGCCGCCGACAACAGTAGCCAATCCACGGAACGGTTTGGTAAAGGCAGCAAGAAAATAGGCTGCCATGCGATCAAATAATTCCATTTCCTTCCCTTTATGTGCAGAAAAACCACCCCTTACCGGTAGTTCAGGCTGTGAAACTAATAGCAATTATCCTATATACTTCCTACTGACAATTCCTTTCCAAGCCATGAAGGTGTGCCATGTCCAAGCCTCTTGACGATATTACGATTGCCCGCCAGACGCCGCTGAGGCCCATTGAAGAGATTGCCGCCCAAATCGGGCTTCCTGCCTCCGCCCTTTACCGCTATGGCCCGCACAAAGCCAAAATCACCGCCGAGCATCTGAAGACCATCACAAGCCCCCGCCACGGCAAGCTGATCCTCGTCACGGCCATCAGTCCGACAACAGCGGGCGAAGGCAAGACGACCACCACCATCGGCCTTGGCGATGCCATGGAGCGGCTTGGCAAAAAGACGCTGATCTGTTTGCGTGAGCCTTCCCTCGGCCCCTGTTTCGGCATGAAGGGCGGTGCGACGGGCGGGGGCAAAGCCCAAGTCGCCCCGATGGACGAGATCAACCTGCACTTCACGGGCGATTTCCACGCCATCACCTCGGCCAACAATCTGCTCTCGGCCATGATCGACAACCATATCTATTGGGGCAACGAGCTGGGGATCGACCCGTCCAAGGTCACATGGCGGCGCGTGATGGACATGAATGACCGCGCACTGCGCCAGATTGTGGTTGCTCTCGGTAATAACGGCCAAGTCCGCGAGGATGGCTTTGATATTTCGGTCGCCTCAGAGGTCATGGCGATTTTCTGCCTCGCCAACTCCTATGCCGACCTTGAAAAGCGTCTGGGCGACATTGTTATCGGCCAGCGTTTCGACAAAAGCTTCGTCACGGCGCGCGACGTGCGCGCGGCGGCACCCATGACGGCCCTGCTTCGCGATGCGTTCCAGCCCAACCTCGTTCAAACGCTGGAGGGCACGCCTACCCTGATCCATGGCGGCCCGTTCGCCAATATCGCACATGGCTGCAATTCCGTGATTGCCACCGACACAGCCCTTAAAATAGCCGACTTTGTCGTGACGGAAGCAGGCTTTGGAGCCGATCTGGGGGCCGAGAAGTTTTATAACATCAAGTGCCGTCAGGCAGGCCTGCGCCCCGATGCGACCGTCGTGGTCGCCACCGTCCGCGCCCTTAAAATGCACGGCGGCACCGCCAAAGCCGATCTAGGCCAAGAAAATATTGAAGCCCTGAAGGCAGGCCTCGCCAATATGATCCGCCATATCGAGAATGTGCAGAAGTTTGGCGTGCCCGTCCTTGTCGCGATCAACAAGTTCACAAGCGACACGAAGGCCGAAACCGACGCGATTGAAGAAGCGTGCGCCGCCATCGGCGTGAAAGCCCATTTCTGCAATCACTGGGCCGAAGGTGGCGCGGGCGCATTGACTCTAGCTGAAGATGTCTGTGCCGTCGCGTCAAGCGGTAAGGCCGACTTCAAGCCCCTCTATCCCGATGCGCTGCCGCTGGCCGATAAAATCCGCACAGTCTGCCGCGAGATTTATCGCGCCAAGGATGTCGATTTCGCGCCCGCCGCGCTGCGTAAACTCGCGCTGTTCGAAAAAGAGGGCCACGGGAGCCTGCCTGTCTGTATGGCCAAGACGCAATATAGCTTCTCTGCCGACCCCAAAGTCATCGGCGCACCTGAGGGCCACATCATGCCCGTGCGCGACGTGCGCCTGTCCGCCGGAGCCGGTTTCATCGTCGCCCTGTGCGGCGAGATCATGACCATGCCGGGCCTAGGCCGCGACCCAGCCGCCCACCGGATTTATGTGAGCGAAGAAGGCTTGATCGAAGGGCTGTTTTAGGGGGCTTAAAGGGCCTTACCCTCCAAGGCAGCTTGACGCGGGCGACGCTTAACCTCGTCGGGACTTGGCTTTAAATGCACCTTTTTGCTAACCTTCGGCGTTCCTTGCAACCGAACAGGCACAATAGGTCCATAGTGGCCATCGTCCAAATCGTCAGCAGGTATACTAAACACAAACCGTGCCTGCTTTTTAAGCGCCTCCACTTGTTCAGCCAACGAATCGGCTACAGGCTCTTTCACTGTAACTATCTTGGCACAAGCTTGTTTTGCTGAATCGTATGCGGGCGTTTGCTGGACTACTCCCCAAACTCTGGAAGCATTCTTTTTCATACCCTCCCACGATTTCGCCGCAGCAGAGCCGGTTTCCTTCCCTGCCGTTTGAAACGCAGCCACAACGCCCTTGCTTTTATAAGCATCGAGAACATCCTCGCCGATAAATCCTGTCCCTTTGCTATTGGACATGGTCAATAACGCGACAGTCGCGACTGAAAGAAGTATCCCACTGACCGCTGTCAGCTCGAAAACATTTTGAAATCCCTTACGCATAAAAGCCTCCTTAATTTTTCTAAACTGTAGCCCTATTCTATCACGAAACCTTGAAACTAAAGAGCCGAACCTATGGTTAACGTCTTTAAACCGCCATCCCTGCGACAACGGCGGTCATCACCAGCGTGGCGATCCAACCCATGATTTTCAGGGGGGTAGGGATGGTGTGTTCACCCATGATGCGCTTGGACGAGGCCATGTGCATCATCACAAACATCAGCGGCACGGCAATCACGCCATTGAGAACCGCGCTCCAAAACAGGGCCTTCATCGGGTCAATGCCGGTAAAGTTCATCAGCGTCCCGATCAGCGTCGCCCCCGCCAGCGTGGCGTAAAAGGCCTTGGCCTCACGCGGGCGACGACCCAAACCGATATGCCAGTTCAAGGCCTCACCCACCGCATAGGCCGAAGAAGCGGCCAAAACGGGCACCGCCAACATCCCCGTCCCGATGATCCCCAGCGCAAAGAGCGCGAAGGCAAACGGCCCCGCCAGAGGTTTGAGGGCCTGCGCGGCATCGCTAGCCGTTTGAATATCCGTGATCCCGTGGACATGCAAGGTCGCCGCTGCCGTCAACATAACAAACAACCCGACCAGATTGGAAAAGCCCATCCCGATCCATGTATCAAAGCGGATACGGCGCACTTCCTCCTTCGCCTGTTCTGGCGCGATCAGCAAGGCCTGCGCCTCGGGTTTCAGCGCGATTTCCTCAGCTTCCTGCGTCGATTGCCAGAAAAAGAGATAGGGGCTGATCGTCGTGCCAAATACAGCCACCAAAACCTGCAAGCTGCCATTGTGCAGGTCGATATGGGGCACAACAAGACCGCGAGCAACCTCGCCCCACGGCATATCGACCACCAGAACAACGCCGACATAGGCAAACAGCGACAAGGTCAGCCACTTCAAAACCGCGACCGTCACGCGGTAATCGGCCAAGAGCTGGAGCGCGATACAGGCGGCCCCGAACAACGCGGCCCAAAGCCGCGTATCACCGCCCACGACAAGCTGTAAGGCCGCGCCCATGGCCCCCAGATCGGCGGCTAGATTGATGATGTTGGCGACCAGCAACAACGTCACCAGAAACCGCAGCAACGCCATCGGATAAAAGAGCCTCAAATTACCGGCAAGGCCAAAGCTGGTGGTGCGCCCGATGCGCGCGCTGATTTCCTGAATAGCCGCCATAAGCGGATAGGCCAGCACCATGGTCCAGCCCAGCAAAAACCCGAACTGCGCCCCAGCCTGAGAATAAGTCGCGATACCGCTTGGATCATCATCCGCCGCGCCCGTGACAAGGCCGGGCCCCAAGCGTCGCCAGAAATTGATCGGGTAGCGGTAGAGTTTCCACATACGCGCCCCCTATCGCCGCACAAAGAACAAGACGCAGCAAGCCGCACGCCCAAAGGGCGCGGTCAAAGAACCTACGCATAAAGGAACAAGATGGTTTGAAACCATTGTTCTCCTCCCCTTTTCATGCCCTGCGTCACAGGGCGGGAGGCGAACCGAGAACCCCCGTTAGAAGGAGGTCAAAGGCACCGCCCCGCCCGAAGGCAGGTACAGAAGTGAGACATGTTGTGTGATACCGGTCGAAAGCGAGGGGCACCACCTACTGTCGTCGTCCATTGTTTTCTCATATGGTTAATCGGAAGGCCCAACGTCGAGTCGGACCACTTGGACCTTGATGTACCCCCCAAGCCTCTTATAAGTCAATCACTTTGGCTAACGCTTTTATTTTCGCCAAGCTTGGCTTATAGTGCCCCAGTTTTGCCATAGGCTTGCGATAGTATTACGATCATGAAACGTGCTGCTCTGCCATTGCTAACCCTCGCCCTGCTTGCTTCAAGCAGCGATTTCGCGCGCGCGGGCGACAACACATTCTGGGGCACCGGCATCGGTGCCGCACTGGGCGGTTTAGCGGGAAGCCAGATCGGCAAAGGCACAGGCCAGCTTGCCGCCACAGGCGCAGGCGTCTTTCTTGGCGGTATGGTCGGCAATAGCATTGGCCATTCGATGGATCGCGCCGATGCGTCCTATTACGGCGGCGGAGCCTATTACAGCCCTTATACAACCTACGCGCCCTATCAGCCGACCTATGTCGCGCCGCCCTCCTATCCGCCGCCTCAAGTCATCTACGTCCAACCAGAAGTTGTCGACTATTACACGCCGCATCGCTCGGTTTATGTAGAAGAAGGGTTCGTCGGCCCCCAGCCACCCAAACCAACACAACATTGCCGCGAGTTCACCCAGACCATCAAAATCGATGGCCAGCTCCGTGAAAGCTATGGCACGGCCTGCCTGCGCCCTGATGGCTCGTGGCAGATCGTCCAATAGCACCATCTCCAACCACACTATTCTCGTCTAAACCAGCAACAAGCACACGATGAATACGCGCACAAGGACACACGCGAATAGGTTTTATTCTCCTCTCCCCGTTTAACATTTTCTTAGACGACATGCGATAGGATCAGCCCATCACGAAGGCCGCTCTTCCCGACCTTTTCTTTTTTCTCCCTCCCAACAAAGGAAAAGCATCATGCCCGCACAAGAACAAGTTTTCGGTTTCTTTATGCCCTCTGAAACGCTGATCGGCATTGGCGCGTCGAAAAGCCTGCCAGAAAAGATCAAGCGTCTTGGCGGCACCAAACCGCTGATCGTCACCGATAAAGGCCTGGCCGCCTCGGGCGTTCTCAAGCAAGTCACTGACACGCTGGATGCTGCGGGCATGACCTATGTCGTCTTTGATGAAACCGTTCCCAACCCGACCGACAAGAACGTCGAAAGCGGCGTCGATCTTTATCAACGCTCGGCTTGCGACAGCCTGATCACGGTCGGCGGCGGCTCGCCTCACGATTGCGGCAAGGCCATCGGCCTCGTTGTCAAGAATGGTGGCAAGATCCATGACTATGAAGGGCTCGATAAATCGAACCAGTCCCTTATGCCCTATGTCGCCGTCAACACCACGGCAGGCACGGCTTCAGAGATGACCCGTTTCACGATCATTACCGACAGCTCCCGCCACGTCAAAATGGCGATCGTTGACAAAAACGTCACGCCGCACGTCGCGATCAACGATCCTGTCCTGATGATGGGCATGCCCGCCTCGCTGACGGCTGCCACGGGCATGGACGCCCTGACCCACGCGGTTGAGGCCTTCATCTCCACCGCCGCGACGCCGATGACGGATGCCTGTGCCATTCAAGCCTTCAAGCTGATCTTCAAGTATCTGCGCAAGGCTGTGGCTAACGGCGCGGATATCGAAGCCCGCGATGCCATGTGCTATGCCGAATATCTGGCCGGTATGGCGTTCAACAATGCCAGCCTTGGCTATGTCCACGCCATGGCGCACCAGCTGGGCGGTTTCTATGACCTCCCACACGGCGAGTGCAACGCCGTCTTGCTGCCGCATGTCCAACGCTTCAACCTGATCTCGCGCGTCGAGAAGTTTGTTGAGATGGCAATCCATTTCGGTGAAGATGTCGAAGGCCTGTCGGACCGCGAAGCCGCCGAACTCGCTATTGAGGCGATGGCCCAGCTTTCGAAGGATGTCGGCATCCCTTCAGGCTTGATCGACCTTGGCCGCCGCTATGGCAAAGACGTCAAGGCTGCGGACATTCCGACCATGACCGGTAACGCGCAAAAGGATGTTTGCGGTCTGACCAACCCGCGCCGTGCCAAGGATGCAGACATCAGTGCCATCTATACCGCTGCGCTGTAAACCATAAACCAGCTCTCCATGGGCCAAAGGGGAAGAATCGCAAGGTTCTTCCCCTTTTCTTTTGCTTTTTCCTTGCAAAAATGGGCCCGAAAAGCCCAAAAAGGCGGCTATGACCGATACACAAACACATGACTGGTGCCTAAGCGATTTTGACTTTGACCTGCCCGAAGAGCGCATTGCCGCCTTCGCGGTGGAGCCACGCGATCATGCGCGGCTGTTGCATGTGTGCGGGGCCAGCCTGTCCGACCATCACGTCTTTGACCTGCCCGATCTTCTACGCGAGGGCGACGTGCTGGTTCTCAACAATACCAAAGTCATCCCCGCCCGCCTCTTCGGCCTGCGCGGCGAAGTCAAGATCGAGGTGATGCTGAATAAGGAAGAAAGCATTCGGGGATCGGCATTCGGCATTCAGGGGAAAGGAAAACTTCCTGACATTCCGTTTGCAACGGAAGCAACACCAACCCCGCTCCCCCCATCCCCCCCGAATGCCGACCCCCGAATGCCGCCCCCCCTCTTCTGGTCCGCCCTTGCCCGTCCGGCAAAACGCCTCCA
>JAQUHK010000196.1 GCA_028683655.1 Alphaproteobacteria bacterium | reverse complement strand
CGGACGCATATCCTCTCGATCAAATTCAAGATCCGCTTCATAAAGCATTCGTTGCAAGGTTCAGAGACAAATATCGAGCCAGTCCAGATCTATCGGCACTCTATGCCTACAATGTTGTCAAAATTCTTGCCAAGGCAATGGAGAATGTAAATCCTGATGATCCAGCCAAGGTGGTGGCTTATATCAAGTCGCATCGTTTTGAAGTGGCGGGCGATACTTTAACCTTCCGTGCTGACGGTTTGTCCAGCATGGGAGATTGGGCAGGCTATACGGGCTTCAAGGATGGCGAACCAACGATCCTTGATCCAGTTTATTTTGCATCCGAAAAATACCTCCCCACTGTCGAAGAAAACATGAACAGTCGCAAAGGGCAAAAATAGATGCTTACCCTCACCAACCTCAACACTCACTATGGCCAAGCACATATTTTGCGGGATGTGACGATGCGCCTTGAAAAGGGCGCGTGCGTGGCACTTTTGGGGCGCAACGGCGCGGGGAAATCCACGACGATGAAGGCGATCATCGGGACAGTGCCGCTGACCTCAGGGACCATCGCGTTTCAGGGGCAGGATTTGCACAAGATGAAGAACTACCAGCGCGCGCGCCTTGGAATCGGCTATGTCCCAGAGGAGCGGCGCATCTTCAAATCACTGACCGTTCTTGAGCATCTGGCCGCTGGTGAACAACCGGTGCGTAAGGGCTTGAAGCCATGGAGCGTCAAACGCGTTTTCAAACTCTTCCCCAAACTGGAAGCGTTGCGCGACCGACAGGGTGGCCAGCTTTCAGGCGGCGAACAACAAATGCTGACCGTTGCACGAACCCTGATGACCAACCCGTCTTGCCTTCTGCTTGATGAGCCGACGGAAGGGCTCGCCCCCATTGTGGTGCAGCAGGTCACCAACGCGATCAAGCATCTGAAAGACGAGGGCCTCGCTATCCTTCTCTCCGAGCAAAGCCAGCAAACCGCCGCCGAACTGGCTGACAGCCTCTACGTCCTTGAGAAAGGCCAGATCATCTATAGCGGCACGCTGGCCGAAATGCCCAAGAAAGCCTATGCTGCGCTGGGGTGGTGAGTTTCTATTTCTCTTTCACTGTCTTCATCTTCCTGATGCCAAGGACCTGCAAGCCCCAGCGTTCATAGAAGGGCTCCGCCGTCCCGCGCCGGATTTTGTGCAGGAAGAACATTTCGAAGGCCAGCTTGGCCAGATGCACCCAATAGCCGCGCGAGGACCAGTTCATGTTGCGCGGCGGGATTTGAGGTTGCGCGACAAAAGCCACCCCGCCATCGCCGAAATCGGCCAGACAGATGGCGTTCCACGTCGCCTGCGTGTTCACTGGTTTGCCGCGCACGAGCTCTGCGATATTGCGGGCCGTTGCGGTGATCATGGACTCGATCATAAAGCCGGTCTTGGGCACGCCGACCGGCACAGGGGTCGCCCCCATCGGCGGGATTGCCACGCAAACACCGATGCCAAAGACATTCTGGAAGGTCGGGTTGCGCTGATACGCGTCGATCAGGACAAAGCCTCGCGGGTTGGTCAGCCCCTCAATCCCGCGCACAGCCTCAACCCCTCGGAAGGGCGGGAGCATCATCGAATAGGCAAAGGGTATTTCATGGCTCTTGAGAACCGCGCCCGCCTCGCCGACTTCCTCGGCAAAGAGTTTCCCTTCTTCTATCTTTGTCACGCGCGCGCTGGTCACCCACTTGATATGACGATTGCGCAGTTCGCTTTCCAAAAGCCCCTTCGTATCGCCAACCCCATCAAGCCCCAGATGCCCGATATAGGGCTCTGACGTCACAAAGGTCATGGGCACCTTATCACGGATTTGGCGACGGCGCAGCTCTGTGTCCAAAATCAGCGCGAACTCATAGGCAGGCCCGAAACACGATGCCCCCTGCACAGCCCCGATAACAATCGGCCCCGGATTTACGACGCACTGCTTGAAAGCGTCATAGGCCTTTTCCGCATGCCCGATCTCGCACACCGACTGGGTATAGTGCTCCGGCCCTAACCCCTCGATCTCGTCAAACGCCAGCTCTGGCCCCGTTGCGATAACCAGATAGTCGTACGAAACGTCGACGCCATCCTCCAAAATGATTTTGTTGTTCTTCGGATCGACTTTCTTCGCGCCCTGATCGAAGAAGCGGATTTTCTTGCGCTTCATGACCTTGGTCAGATCGGCGGCAACCTCTTTGCGGTCGCGCCAGCCCACGGCAACCCACGGGTTTGAGGGGGCGAAATGATAGGCAGGGCCCTGCCCGATCAAGGTCACATGGTCTTCCTTGCGCAAATGAGCCCTGAGTTCATAAGCCATAATGGAACCGCCCAACCCCGCCCCAAGTACCACGATCTCAGCCATAAGCCCTCCTCAGGTCACTCACTGTTCGACGAACACTAACGCAAAGGGCTTTTCTTAATCGTTAAGAAATGGGCTCTATATTATTGTATGTATGCGGACTATACTTCAAGAGTTCGGGCCGACACTTAAATATCCGCGCCATCTCCGCGAAAGCGGGGATCCACGTTGATCCAAAGGGATCATGTCAACAGGTAGATTCCCGCTTTCGCGGGAATGACTCGACTTTAATATCATAGTGTCAACTTTTGAAATATGAAGGGTATACAAGGGAGCTTGCTGCCCATTTTCTTCGCATCACCTGCCCTCTCTTATTGCATCGTTAGGTTCCTTTATCATGACGCCCCCAACTAACCACAAACGCCTCATCCTGATTTACCTGCTGCTTTCACTTTGGCTTGGCCTGCTAGCACTGCCCTTTCATCATGCT
>JAQUHK010000195.1 GCA_028683655.1 Alphaproteobacteria bacterium | reverse complement strand
CCTGAAGTTTGGCACTTGACTAGATAACGGCGCATCCTTTCTTGATTCACAACAAAAAAGTCCTTGATTTATTGTGCGCCATCATCTAGATATGGGTATAGATAGTAAAAGGAGATCAACTATGCCCTATGCCACGAAAGTCCAACTCATTAACCGCAAGCAAAGCGAGCAGTACTACGTCAACTTTCCTGCGGGCTTATCGCACGCGATGGATTTCACCAAAGGAGAGAGAGTCGAATGGTCTGTGCATGATCGAAGAACACTGGTCCTCCAGCGGCCCGATGCGCCGCCCTCGCCGCTTGAAAAAAAAACGACACGCTGAGCGATCACGTTTTGGCGATTGTTTCCGAGCAGGCCGAACTGGGAGCCGAAGGGGGGCATCAGGGGGAGCTGGCTCAACATATGTTGGCCCACTTGCTATGCACTCAGCGTCGCACGGTGACCGGATTGCTCAACACCTTGGGTCGACAACAACAGGATTGGAGCAAGGCATACCGCCTCTATCGCGAACACGTAGACGGTGCGGCGGTCTTCAGCCCCATTCTCGATGGTGTCCTCGAATTGCTCCCGGAAGGTTCTGCATTGGTGATCGGCGTGGATGATTCACATTTTAGGAAGACCGGGAAGAAGGTCGCTGCTGCTGGATGGTATCGAGATCCGCTTGGTCCTGCATTCCACACCAATCTGATGTGGTCTCAACGCTTCATTCAACTGTCAGCGGCTGTACCCGATCCGGCCAACCCGAAGCGTTCACGTATGATCCCAATCGCCATGGAGATGATTCCCAAGCTGCCAAAGCCAGCGAAGGATGCCTCGCAAGAGGAGTTGGATCATTACGAGAAGATCAAAGCGCTCAATAGCCCCGGGGCCCATGCGATCCGACTGCTTCAACGGGTTCGCGAACATCTCGATGCTTCCGGCACACATGCCAAGAGGATTATCTGGGTGTGTGGCGACGGCGATTACTCCAACTCCACTCTGTTGCCACATCTTCCGTCCAGGACGATCTATATTGGAAGAACACGTACCGACATCCACTTGCGAAGCATCCCGAAGCAGCCGCAGCGTCGTTCGGCCGGGCGACCTTGTTCATACGGAAAGCAGTTGCCAACACCCGAGGCGCTACGCAAAGACAAGACCACTGCCTGGGAGCAGATCGCGATCTGCAACGGCCCAAAGGACACCCATATCCGCTATAAACGCATCCCTCAAGCCAAGTGGCATATTGCAGGAGAGAAAGCGGTTGTCCAAGTCGTGGTCATTGCCCCGCTGCGTTACAAAAAACGCAGGAGGGGTCCGTGGCTATACACCAAGCCTGCCTACCTTGTTTGCACCGATGCCGACATGCCGGTGGAACAGTTGATTCAGGCCTACTTCTGGAGATGGGGGATCGAGGTTAACTTCAAGGAAGAGAAGCAGCTCTTCGGCGCCGGTCAGGCCCAGGTCCGCAGTGCGGCGAGCGTCTCAACCGCTCCGGCCGTTTGCATTGCCACATACGCCGCATTACTTCTCGCCGGCATACGTGCCTATGGTTTCCATTCCAGGCCGCCATCGGTCAGCCCGCCAAAGTGGTACACCCGCAAGAATAACTCACGCGTCACCTCATCAGATCTCATCAAACAGTTCCATCACGAGCTGATCCTCTCCGCCGCAGGCAATTTCTCGCCGCTCGCCCTTAACAGCCTTCAGGATATGAGCCCCGATAAATCACACATGAAGGCTGCGGTATGAAAACCGCCGAAGAAATGCGGGCACCGTGTGATGGGAGGAGCTGCCAAACTTCAGGGCCTCGGCACGCGCGCATTGCGGTAGCGGCAGATTCTCCACCGCGTCAGTAGGCAGCCTGCATTTGATGCCGCCGCTCCAAGCGCTCATCCCAACACGCTACGAGGTCGGGATTCGCTCACGCGCGTCGTTCAAATCCGCCGAAACGGCGGATTTCCAACGCCGCTTGTCCGTCCGCGTCTTTTCAGTCCATTTTTCAGCCTCATTCCGGCGCTCTGGGCCTCTACAGGGCCCCCGCGCCTGCATTTCACCCAAAAAATGGACTCAAAAGGCGCTGCAAGGCCGCCGGCAACTCATCCTGAGCCTTTTCACTACGCGAAAATCTCGGGATCACTTGCTTTCGGCGGCCTACCTGCCAGGCGCGGACTCAGGACCGCGCCCGGCACCGTCCCGAACGCGCAAGCGCGTCGGGACTGGGGTCGCGCCCGCTGGGCGCTCCGCGGCTACGATCTATCAATCCTCGGAAATTATTTACAGCCCCGGAGTAAACTCTCACTTCGCACGCAACACCCCCGTTTCGCCTAAACGCGCGAGAAATCCCCACCCTCGTGACCGAGAAAACGGTCGTTCCCTACGCCGCATCCGTGGCGGCTGCGGCTGAGGGCACTGCCCGTCTTCGTCGGGCCCCGTTTTCCCCGGCCCCTCGGTCGGTCGCGCATTACGGCTCACATGGGGCGCCGCGCGCTCCGTTCAACAGCCCCCGGATAACAGCCAGAAAACCCGTAGAACTGGCCATTTCTTAGAATTATCCATTGCGTGGAAAAATCCTGAAATATTTTTCCATGCGGCTGTGGAAACCTCGGACATCCTGACGGCTTTCGGCTGGCGCTTACGGACCTATCCTGCTAATTTTTGTATCGATATGAAACCGGGACACTGCATTCGTTTAGATATAGTTCATTTTAAATCAGATTAACATGCCACGGATCTTCGACAATATCGACCAGAACTTGCTGCCAGCGTTACAGGAGACGCTGTGTCGCTCTGATCGTAGCGACTTTTGCG
>JAQUHK010000194.1 GCA_028683655.1 Alphaproteobacteria bacterium | reverse complement strand
TGCTCGACACCATGCTGCCTAAGGTCCAGTCTTCGCTGGCCAAGGCCGCTGAGGAAATGACCCAGTTCACTGGTTCAATCAACAGCGATCTTGGCGCCGTCGAACGCTGGCGTCCAATGGTCATCGCCGCTCTGACCCGTAACGGTTTCGCTGCTGACAAGCGTAATCAGGATCTGATGCTCGCCCAGATTCGGTCTGAGTCTGGCGGCAATCCGTCCATCATGCAGCAGATCCAAGACGTCAACTCGGGTGGCAATGAAGCCCAGGGCCTGCTGCAGGTCATCCCGGGCACATTCGCTGCGAACCGCGATCCGGCGCTTGCGAACGATCGGACCGATCCGTGGGCCAACATGAACGCGGCTCTGCGCTACTACAAGGGCCGCTACGGCATGGACCTTGGCGCGATGTGGGGCAAGGGTCACGGCTACGACAACGGTGGAGTTCTTCCAGCTACACCCGGCGGCTTCGGTACCTACTTCAACCACACCGGTGGACCTGAGTACGTACTCACTGACGGCCAGTGGAGCGGCATCTTCTCGGCCGCTATGGCGACTGCCAAGCTCGTCGATCCGCTGCGTGAACTCACACGATCGATGCGCGATCTTCCGCAGACGCTGTCGATTGTCGCTAGGGACGCTCGTCAACGTCTCACAAGTGGTGTCGACGCCGGACTCTCTGCCGCTGGTGGGGCCGTCTGGTCTGCTCTTCCTGAGCCGATCAAGAACACGGTCGGCCAGATCCAGCGTGCGGGTGAGACCTGGTCTGCTGTCTCCGGTTACATCGGTAGCAAGGCCGAAGCATGGGCCCGTGGGGAATGGCCGATTGGCTCAGGCCGCAAGACATCCGAAAGCGCTGGACCTGCTTGGATGGCGGCCACACTCGAGACACCGCTCGACAAGGTCGTCTCGACAAACCTCAACATCGCACAGCGTATCGCCAACGGCCAAGAAGATCCGGGTCGCGATCCAGCCGCCAATGCGATCTACGACATCTTCGGTCGCGCTCCGATCATCCCGGATCTGCAGCGTATCGCCGCTGGTGGACCCGATCAATGGGCATACGCCGGTGCTGCAATGCTGGCAACGTTCGAGACCGGCCTCACCGATCCGATGGAGACGTTCACTCACGAGACGTCACAACTCACAGAGGCCGTCCTCCGTGTCCGGGAAGCCGCCATCGCTATCGGCGACCAGGTCAAGGCCACAAACGATCTCTTCACAGCGGCTGGTCGTCTGCCGGGCGCCGCGGGAACTGCACTTGATCGCGTCTTCGGACCAGAGGGCCCGATCCAACGCGGACTGTTCTCGTTCAATCCGGCGCCATCTGCTGCGTACGCCGAAGCAATCCGTCGCATCGAGGAGCAAGAGGCCGCCCAAGTAAAGGCCGACCAGAACCTCCAGGAGACCGTTTCTGCCAAGTCGGATGAGACTACGGATGCGATCGCGCAAGCAGCCAAGATTACATCTGAGACTACTGCAGCATCTGCAGACACGACCGCTGACGCTGTCGCGAAGGTCACGACAACTGCTCCGTCAATGGCACGCTCATACACCACAACTACTGCTGCCCCGACCGGTCCCTCTACATGGGACACAGTTGCGGGACATCTGCACTCGCAACGTTGGACCGAGGGCTTCAACCTCATCGCGGACACTCTCCAGAAAGACCCGCGACAGATCAACCCAGAGGGCTTCGACCAGTGGGAGCAGCAGACAACCAATGCGTTCGGCGAGTGGAAGCGGGACGCATTCAAGGAAATCACGTCACCACTTGCTGAGCCGTTCGGACTGGAGGGTTTCTACGCTAAGCGAGTCGACGATGAGTACGACCGTCTGGTTGCGGTGGCAACAGAAGCTGCCACACAGGTCGCGATGAGAGTCATTGCCGAACAACGGGCGATGCGCGGCGAGGACAGCAACAAGATCGCTGAGAACCTCACAGTCATCGGCACCTCTCCCGAAGATCTCGCGGAGAAGGTACGTCGCGAGCAAGAGATCAACCTGCAGAACCAGAACTCGCGATACCGCGGATAGACGAGACGAGAGGACAGTGATATGAAAGTGACCCGGCGCAAGATCCAGCTCATCAAGCGCAACTTTGACCCGACGAGCGATCGGTACCTCGAAGACGAAATTGTCATTGACATCATGAACGGTGATGTCAATTCAGAGGGCATTTGCATGCTCTCTGAGTTCTCTGGTCTTTACCACGCACAGCGAACATCAATTCGTGAGAGCGCGGCGTACGAAGAAGGATCGACACCATCGAACTTCCCCCGCACTGACGAGCGAGCGGTCGATATTCGGCTGGCGACCAAGGCGAAGACATCTGAGCGCTGGGAGCAGATCGAGACTATTCTGTGGAGTATCATCAGAATGGATCGTGATTGCATTCTTCGCGTCTGGACTGAGGACAAGTACCGTGAGTTGAAAGTCAGACTTTCGCGTACACCAAAAGACACGATGAAGTACGACCCAGAATACTACTGTCACATGATCTGGGCTATCCAGTTTGTCGCATCCGATCCGTGGTGGTACGGCGAACTGATCACCTCTGAGTGGAAGAACTCAAACGCATCGGGCAACGGCAAGGTCTATGTCGCTAATCCAGCCGATCAACCATGTTTCATCGAGTGGGCGAGTGGCCAGATCTACGGCACAGAGATCTGGTCAATTCCAGACGCTATCAACATTAAAGCGCCCACCCCGGTGAAAATGATCACAATGCCGCCAGTCAAGCCTGGCGACGAGTTTCTTGTTGAGACTCATCCATTGAGAATGCCAATGGAATCCAG
>JAQUHK010000067.1 GCA_028683655.1 Alphaproteobacteria bacterium | reverse complement strand
CACGCACAATGCGTTCGGACTTGGCGCAAACGCGGTTGACCTTGCTGTGGCTGTACATACGCTTTTTCAGGAACTCGCGGATCGTGCGCATATTCTGCTGCATCGCGAAGCTGAAACACACGACGGGCTCCTTGGCCTTGCGGACTTCGGCGGCGGACTTGATCCCAAGGCGTGCGAGGTTCGCCCGCGCGGTGTCGATCAGATCAGTGACCATCGTGCCGATGACCTGACGGACGGCGGCACTCATGATGCGCTGACCGTCAGCCGTAGGATTCTGGCGACGCAAATCGGCGATGATCGGCCCGAAGAGCGGCAGCTCCTTCATATCGTCAAAACCAAAGAATCCGGCGCGATAGCCGTCGTCGATGTCATGGGTGTTATAGGCAATGTCGTCGGCCATGGCCGCAACCTGAGCCTCCGGCCCCGGATAGGTGTGCAACTCAAGATCATAGCGCACGTTGAATGCTTCGATGGTGGCGGGCAGTGACTCGCCAACTTTCTCCGGCAAGACGGGGCCATTATGCTTGACGATGCCTTCCAGGGTTTCCCATGTCAGGTTCAGGCCGTCAAATTCCAGATAGCGGTGCTCAAGCTCGGTCAGGACGCGGAAGGTTTGCTCGTTATGCGAAAAGCCGCCATAGGGTTCCATCAGCGCGGCCAAGGCCCACTCGCCCGCGTGACCGAAGCAGGTATGGCCCAGATCGTGGGCCAGCGCGATGGCGTCGGTCAAATCTTCACTGAGCCCCAGCGTGCGGGCCATCGCGCAGGCAATCTGCGCAACTTCCAGCGAGTGCGTCAGGCGCGTGCGGTAGTAATCGCCTTCATTTTCGATAAAGACCTGCGTCTTGTTGCGCAGCTTACGAAAACCGCCGGAATGGATGATCCGGTCGCGGTCGCGTTGGAATTCCGTGCGCGTTTCGCTGGCAGGTTCAGGGATAAGCCGACCGCGGGTTTCTTCAGCCTTGGTGGCATAAGGGGCGAGCACACGGCTCTTGTCTTGCATATATGTTGTCATGCGGGCACATTAACGGCACGAAACCACTTTGGCTAGAGGCAAAAATGCGGATTGCGAGCTGGAATGTCAATTCAGTGCGGGCTCGGGTGGCCAACATCACAAGCTGGCTTGAGACGGCGCGGCCCGATGTTTTGCTGCTGCAAGAAATCAAGTGCGAGGACGACGCCTTCCCGCGCCTTGAGCTTGAGGCCATGGGCTATAAGTGCGCCGTCGCGGGGCAGAAAAGCTATAACGGCGTCGCGCTGCTTTCCAAGGAGCCCGCCACCGATATCAAGGTCGGGCTGGATGGGGACGCGGACGATACGCAGGCTCGGTATATAGAAGCGACGGTCGGCGGGGTGCGGATCGCCTCGCTTTACCTGCCCAACGGCAATCCAGTCGGGACGGAGAAATACAGCTATAAGCTCGCGTGGATGGCGCGGCTGCACCAGCATGTGCAGAAACTGCTCAAACAAGAGAGTCCTTTTGTCCTCGGGGGTGACTTTAACGTGATCCCCGAAGAAGTGGATGTCTATGATCCCAAGGGCTGGGAGAACGACGCCCTCTTCCTGCCCCAGACCCGTGAAGCGTATCGCTCACTCCTCAACCTAGGGTTGACCGAGGCTTTCCGCGCCCTGCACCCCGATCAAAAGGAAGCCTATAGCTTCTGGGACTATCAGGCGGGCGCATGGCCGCGCAATCTGGGGCTGCGGATCGACCTGTTCCTGCTCTCACCGCAAGCCGCAGACCGCCTTTCCGCCTGCGCCATCGATGCTGCCCCACGCGGCCAAGACAAAGCCTCCGACCACACACCGGTGATTGTGACGCTGGATTAACAAAATGATTCCACTGACTCTTTCGGTGATGTTAACCGCGCATTAACGGGGGCGGGGTATAAACGGGCGTTATGACGAAAACGACGAAAATTGCGGCCTCATCGGCCAAGACAGCCAAGCCTGTGGCGCATAAAGCCAAGGTGACGGCGTTGCCTTTGAATAAAATCCTGATCGGCGACAGCATCGAGAATATGCGAGGGCTGCCTTCGGGGTGCGTGGATGCGATTTTCGCCGACCCGCCCTATAATTTGCAGCTCGGCGGCGACTTACTGCGGCCTGACCACTCGCTTGTCGACGCGGTGGACGATGACTGGGACAAGTTCAGCGATTTCGCAGCCTATGACCGGTTCACGACTGACTGGTTGAAAGAGGCGAAGCGGCTGCTTAAACCCGACGGCAGTTTGTGGGTCATCGGCAGCTATCACAACATTTTCCGTGTCGGCGCGATTTTGCAGAATCTAGGCTTTTGGATTCTGAACGACGTGATCTGGTGCAAAAGCAACCCGATGCCGAACTTTCGTGGCAAACGCTTCACCAATGCGCATGAAACGATGATCTGGGCCTCGACCTCGCCGAACGCGAAGCCCTGCTTCAATTATGAAGCCATGAAGAATATGAATGATGAAAAGCAGATGCGCAGCGATTGGCACCTGCCTATTTGCTCTGGGCATGAACGCCGCCGCGACGACAAGGGCGACAAACTGCACCCGACGCAAAAGCCTGAAGCCCTGCTCTATCGCGTCATCAATTCATCCACCCGCGTGGGCGATGTGATCCTCGACCCCTTCTTTGGCAGCGGCACAACAGGAGCTGTGGCCAAGAAACTGGGCCGCCATTTTATCGGGCTCGAGCGCGACCAGCGTTACGCCAAGTTTGCCGAGCTACGTATCGCAGAAATCGACGCCGCGCCGGAGGCCGAGTTCCTTTTGACCCCAACCAAACGCGAGGAACCGCGCATTCCCTTTGGGAGCATTCTGGAGCGCGGCCTTCTACGTCCCGGTGATTTCCTGTTCGATGAGCGGCAACGCCACCGCGCGCGCGTGAAGGCCGATGCGACACTGATCGCTTCCAGCGGCCACGGTGAAGAAGTGCGTGGCTCTATCCACAAAGTCGGCGCGACCGTCCAAGGGCTTCCCGCTTGCAACGGCTGGACGTTCTGGTGTTATGAATCCGAAGGCAAACTGCTGCCCATCGACCTCCTGCGCCAAAAAGTCAGGGCCGAGATACGGCATTAAGCCTGAACCCAGCTTAACCATATGAAAGACCTTTAAAAAGGCACACTCCTTTCGTTGAGATCGCTCAGTGCGGGCAACGCTATTGATCCCAAATTATCGCCCTCATTAGTTCTGTTTGCCGGAGATATCAATTTATTGATAATTCGCTAATCATTATTGTATATCCTTATAGACAAGGCCCTAATGTTGCCCATCGGTCGATTCTCAAAGCAAAGGATTCCCATGCGTCAGATATTTATATTTTTCGGCCTGATTGCTCTTTCCCTCGGCTTTGTTTTCTCAAGTGGCCCTGTCTTTGCCCAAGCGGCAAACCCCATCTGTTTGCTTGATGGCCGTGGCGAGCATACGCTTGAAATGCTTAACTGCCCGACCGTCACTTCCTCTTGTGGTGATCAGATTAACTTCATCCCTGCGTCACAATATGGCATCCGCATGAATACGGGTCTCGCCTCAACGCCTGTCGACGCGCATGGTAAGTGCCGCTACACTGACAATACGAGCGGAAATGGTTATTTCGTCCCGTTCAAATCAAGCTTTGAGTGGGAGGCTTTTCTGAACAACCAACCCGATGGGGCTACCACGAGTCATTGCGCTCGTCCATTCAGCGGCCAGCATGTAGCCAACCATCTTTATTTCGGTCCGACGACGGTCGATTTCAGTATGGGGGATACCGGAGATTCCCAGACCTTCAATGTGCAGCTTCCATACTGGCGGACCGGCCATACATGGCCTCCAGCAGCGACCTGTGCAAACACCTCACACACCTTCAACCACAGTTGTTATGAAGAATACTCGACCTATCACTGCTGGCACATCAAGCACCAGACCTGCACGGGATCGTCCTGCGCCGCCACGGATCCGATCACGGGAGCCTGTACAGTGACGACAACTTACACCTATGACTGTTCTTACTGCGACGATGCCGGATCAATTTGCGCGAAGAATTGGTATAATTGGTCCGAAACGTTCAACTTTATCGCCACGGCTCTCGACAGCGACACAAATAACCCGAGTTGGTCTGGCACCTCGTCCCGCACCGCAGGCACCACCCGTCCAGCCCAATGCAACACGCGTTGTGTTTTTGATGGGCATGATTGTACGGGATGCGGTGCTGTTTCCTGTACCCCGACGGGCGTAACGCATTGCATCGGTGCGCGTACATACGACAGTTGCGGCACTGATATCGGCCCTTGCTGCTGTATTTACTGGGGCTGCTGATACAACAACCGCCTCGTACCCCCCAACAAAAAAGCCGAGGCAACTTGCCTCGGCTTTTTTTGAACTCAGCCTTTTCGAACAGGTGTCGAAGGGCTCGAAGAAATCATTCACGCGGCCTGTGCATCTTCGTCCATTTCGGGTTCAAAAGATGTGACAGTGTCCATCAGACCGGCAACCCAAGCTTCAGTATCGGAACCATCGGCGGTCAGGACGGTGCCGTCTTGCGTCTGCGCGGCTTCTTCCTTGGTCATAGCGGCGGTGGCGACAGCGTCGGCACTCTGCGCCGGTGCGCTGACTAACAAGCCCAGACTCTTGGGCGAAAGAGCCAGAAGCTCGACGCCCGTACCAATAGCCGCAACGGGTTTGCCAGCTTCAAGAAAATGATTGACGATCCGGCGCGTATGCAAATTGGCTTTAAGCTTGCTGGTGGCGCGCTCGCCGCCGATGAGAACCAGCATATCGTAATCGGAGCCCATGGCTGTCGAAATCATTTCATCCACTGTGAAATAGTGCCCCCACGCGTTATCTTGCCATCCGTTCACGAGGCCTTGTTCCGGCGCGATGATTTTATAGGAAAAACCGTCTTTTGTTAATGTGCGCTGAACCGCTGTAATATGATTTTCTTCAAAACCGTTGGCAACAAGAATGGCGATGCTTGGGGAAGCAAGCTGTGTGGTCATAGGGTACGTCTCCTGATGTGATAGAAAAGCATTCTCCGCGCGCTTGAAGCCGCACGGTTAGTAAACCGACTTTTTCGTGATGAGCCGCACTATGCCATAATTTAGCGCGTTATTAAACAACAGTTTTATTTTCTCCTCTGATCTTTTTGTCCGACTGTGGCCGGATAGCACTTATTTTGAGGCATACTCAAGCATTAGTCTGGCTGGCAAGGCCTGTTTTATCTATTTTATCAGTAGGTTAACGGGCTCGTCGATCCCCCGCCTCTTTTGCACCGCACAAATCACGTTAAAGAGTAATTAGGAGTAAGTTCGTTAAAATAAAGGGGTCGCGGCTCCTTTTCGGACGCGGCAGCTAGAGTTAACGTCTTGACTTCTACGGTGACCAGACCCGATGCGCATGTGGGAATTTGACGATAACAAGACCATTCCGTCAAATTTGGTCTTGGAGCAGGATTTTATCCTGAAAATCCGACGTCTGCACAGGCTCGGCACGCCGCATCTTGTCGCCAACATATCCCTTTCCTCGATCCCTGCGGACTATAGCGGGCGCGGCACCCTCGACGAAGCCCAGCGTCGACTGCAATCCCTTGTCCTGGCACAAAAGGGAACCTATGCCGAAATGACAAACGGCGATGTGTTTCTGATCTGGCCCCGCTCCAGTATCTCGCGCGTCTTCCCAGAACAGGCCATGATGGTTACCCTGCCCAACGGTGTGGGGCCAGAGGATATCGGAAAATATGTCCTGACCTATAACTTGCCCGACGATTACGCCTTGCTGCGCGAGCGTGCCAATTACTACATCAGCGAAATACGCGATCAGGATAAAAGCGACGATGATGACTCGCCCGCCAAACTGCTTCAAAGCGAAGCGTCGCGCGGCCCGCTGACGGCGTGGAGCGTCAACCTGATCGAACGCCTTATCAAAGAATTCGATCTTTCCAAGTTCATTCGCTCCCAATCCATTTATGAATATCAGAAAGACAAAAGCTGGAAGCAGTTCTTTGACGAAGCCTTCGTCGGGTTGGATGAAGTGCGCCAGAAATATTTCCCGCATGTCGAGGTCACACAGCCCAAGCATCTCTTCCTTGATTTATGCCAGAATCTTGATCGCAGCTTGCTTGAAACGCTAACCGTCAATTATGACTCGATCAGCGATCTGAACCTGAGCCTGAACCTCTCGATCAAAACAGTCTTGGGGCTTGAGTTCTCCCAATTCACGCACCGCATCCCCCGTGCGGCCCGCAGCAAGATCGGATTCGAGATTCACTGCGGCGACTTGCTTCAGGATTTCATGTTCACGCTCAACGCCATCGCGACCTTGCGTCAGGAAGGCTATCGCATCGCCATCGACGGCGTGACGCCCGACATGCTTTCCTATTTCAATTTTACGCGCTTCGATGTTGACGCCATCAAGATCAATGTCTCGAAGGATTACGCAACTTCGCTGAAGTTTCAGGCGATCCGCGAAGGCATCGCGCAAGTGCCCCGTGAAAAAATCATCTTCTTCCACTGTGACAGCGAACAGGCTTTAACGGCAGGAATTGACCTTGGCGTAACCAAATTCCAAGGATGGCTTGTTGACGACAAAGCCCGCGCGTTTCGCAAGGCGTAAAAACACACCTTTAATTATTTTCAGTATTGATCCTTTCGACAATTCATAATACGATTACACCATGATAAACGCGAATGCCCTTATCTGTTCTGCCTCGCAAGCGAGGTGTCTTCATCACTGAGAGCCCTGCCTCTCGAAGTGATGTTGCGTTTTGTCTTTTCAGTTTTTCTGTTTCTCTTCGCCGCCGCGCCTCCCTTGGCTTTGGTGCGGGTTTTGGCGTCATTCAGGCGCATCCGCATCACGGGCTGTGCCCGTAACCCTATGACCCGCAGGCCAGCGTAACGGCCACCAATCAAACTGACAATGAATGAATGGCAATCCACAGGATTGCTAAAGGAGAGTCCTATGCAAAATTTCTGTTTCGAACAAACCATCGTCATCCGCCCTATCCGTTTTGATACGAGCGAGATCAACGCAACAGCCGCCATGCAATGCGCAACCTACAGGCGGCAATTCTATGATCCTCAAGGAACACTCGGCGGTGAGCTAGGCAAAGCCTACCCCATGCTTGAACGCTATGAAACCGAAGAGGTGTTCAAGGGCACATGGCAAAAGCTCGCGAAAATGGTCGCGGAGCCGACACCCCGCGGCTATGCCTATGTCGCGTTTCTTGTTGATCGCGATCAGGCCGAGCCCGTCGCCATCGCCAAAAGCATGGCGTGGCAAGCCGGAGACGACCTTGCCGAAAATCTGACCGTTTACGGAAAAGCCAAGAAGGTGCAAGATGTGGCCGAGCTTGGCTCTGTCTATGTCCGGCAGGATTTTCAGGACAAGGGGCTGGGGGCCTTGATGGTCGCCCGTGTGGCACGGGATGCGTTGACCAAAGGCTATAGCCAGATGGTCACCCGTGCCTATGCCAAGAATGTCTCGCCGCGCTTCTTTGTGGAGAAGGCCTTCGGGCAAATCATGGGGAGCTGTGCCATTCCCTACGGCTATGATCCCGCGATCCTTGACGCCAAGGGGCTGCGAGATGACGAGATGCCGTCCTCAATCCCTGGGACATGGATTTTCTGGAACACCAGGGCTATACAGAAAGTCGCGGGCCTGATCGCTGACGATCCTGTCAGGAAATGGTCACCCCTGAATGGCCGCGCGAGTATGCGATGCCTTATGGTAACACAACAGGACCTCATCCCATGAACACACGGCAAATACTCGATAAACTGATCTCGTTTCCGACGGTTCCACGGACCTCAACCAAAGACTTGATCGACTGGGCAGCGAACTTGCTGCGCGAAAGCGGAGCGGTTGTCGAGTGTTTGCTCTCCCCAGATGGCACCAAGGCGAACCTGTGGGCTCGCCTTGGTCCTTCTGTCGAGGGCGGGATTATTCTGGCGGGGCATATCGATGTTGTGCCGGTGGAGGGGCAGAGCTGGACCTCCGATCCCTTTAGGCTGACCGAGAGAGACGGCAAGCTTTACGGGCGCGGTGCCTGCGACATGAAAGGTTTTGTCGCCTGTGCGCTCAGCTTCGCCGCGCGCGTCGATGTCTCCAAACTGACCAAGCCAATTTATATAGCCCTGACCTATGATGAAGAGACGGATATGTCGGGGGCCCTTACGCTGGCTGATGCCCTCACACAACGTGGTATCAAGGCAGACTGGATATGGCTGGGCGAACCGACGGGCCTTGAGGTCATCACGGCGCACAAAGGCGTTCTGGACATGCAAACGATCGTGGAGGGCGTGGCCGCGCACTCCAGCCTGCCTAGCAAAGGCCTCAACGCCATCGCGCTGACGAACAAAATCATCTCGTGGCTGGTCGCTCGGGACGAAACTTATGCAAAGAATCCCGTCGAAGAGTCGCACTTTGATCCACCCTATTCCACCATCAATCTAGGTATCATCAACGGCGGCAAAGCACCCAACATCATCGCGGATCGCTGCTTACTGGAATGGGGTGTCAGACTTCACCCAAACGCCCAGAGCGCAGAAGAACTGCTAGAGTCTTATCAAAACTTTGTGGAGCAGGAGATCAAACCGCTGATGACCGCCTTCCCTGCAACACAGGTCAAGACCACCGCCCGCGTCAACATCCCGCCTTTTGCCTGCGGGGCAAATAACCTCGCTGCCACCTATCTCCTCCCTCGCACGGGCAGCGGCTCACCGCTCAGCGTCTCCTACGCCACCGAAGCAGGCTACTACGCCCCACTAGCCCAAGGCCTAGCCATCTGTGGCCCCGGCTCCATCCTCCAAGCCCACCAACCCGACGAATATGTCCCCCAAGCGGACTTAGACGCCTGCGACAGGTTGCTGGATGGGTTGGTGGGGTGATGGGAAGAATGGCTTGCCCAGCCGTAGCTCGCACAGCGAGTGAAGGCTGGTGGAAGGGGGAGGATTCGAACCTCCGTACTCGTAAGAGGGCAGATTTACAGTCTGCTGCCATTAACCACTCGGCCACCCTTCCATATGGGATAAACGGCTTAAAGGGGCCGTTTGGCGTTGTGAGCTGTGGAATAACGGATTTCGCTTGCGCTTGTCAATCCCAAAGGCTTCATTAGGGGACAGATTTATCAAAGAAAGCCAAAGAACATGAAAAAGCCCTCCAGCCCTCCGTCCAGAAGCTCTAACAAATCCTCGTTCGGCAAGGCCTATGGTAAAAAATCAGCACCTCATAAAGCGGGCGACTTTGAATCAAAACCCCGTCGTTTCGCGCGTGATGGCGAAGCGGGGCCCGAGCGCGGCGAACCTAGCGCGCGCCCTGCCTCACGCTTTGGGAAAAAGCCGCCTTTTGACAGAGTGCGGGATGACCGGCGTGCCCCGACGCAAGAGGGACGTCCAGCCAAAGGCGGCTTTGATCGCAAACCCCGCCACCTGCGCGGCAAAGAAGATGGTGAACGGGCAGAAGGTTCTTATCGTACCGAATCGCGGTTTGCAAAAAAACCAGCCTTTGCCCGTACCTCTCGCGATGAACGCGGCGAAGACGCGGCCAAGCCCGCCTCGCGCTTTTCACATAAGCCCTCAACGGCGGGGCACACGGACAACCCCAAAAAACGCGACGTCAACAAAGGTAAGCCCGCTGAGTCTGCCGTGCGCCGTCCGCGCCCTGCCCTGACGGGCAAGGGTGGGTTCCAACCCAGACGCGAACCGCTGAACCGGCAGGGCGTGCTGCTTTGGGGCCTGCATGCCGTCCGTGAGGCATGGCTTAATCCCAAGCGCAAATGCTATCGCTTATGGACGACTGAGTCCGGTCTGGTCTCGATGCAAGAGACTCTTGATCAGGCCTCGGCTTTGAAGCTGGCGCGGACTGCGCCCATTCTGGCTGAAAAGTCGGACATTGAGCATTTCCTTCCGCATAGCAGTGTCCACCAAGGCGTCGCGCTTGAAGTCGAGCCGCTTGAGGAGATGTCGCTTGATACGCTGCTAGCCAAAGATCCCTGTCCGTCAATTGTTGTCATTTTGGATCAAGTCACCGATCCGCATAATGTCGGGGCTATTCTGCGCTCTGCCGCCGCCCTCGGTGCGGGAGCCGTCATCGTGACCGAGCGCAACGCCCCCTCGGCCACAGGGATCATGGCCAAGACCGCCAGCGGGGCCGCCGAGCATGTGCCGCTTGTCGCCGTAGTGAACATCGCCCGCGCACTAGATGCGCTGAAGGCCGAGGATTTCTGGTGTGTCGGCCTTGCCGAAGAAGGCGATAAGGATTTGTCCGCTTGCACCCTGAACTCTGGCCGCATTGCGCTGGTGATGGGAGCCGAGGGCGACGGGTTGCGCCGCCTGACCCGCGATAAGTGTGACGAGCTGGCGCGCTTGCCGACTAGCGGCCGAATCGGCAGTTTGAACGTCTCAAATGCCGCCGCCATATCATTGTATGAGATCAAGCGGCAGAGGGGGTGAAATAGCCCCTCTAACATATTTATGTATTTGACTTGGCTGGCAAGATCGGGTCTTCTCATCCGCGCGTATGATTTCATACAGCGGCAAGCGAGACGATTCCGGGATAGCCTAGCGTGCGCGAACTTAACAGATATTTGATCGGCCTGTTTTTATGTTGCTTGTTGGCCGGTTGCGCCGACACTTTTCCGGCTGACAAAATCGACCCTGCCGGAAACCTGTCGCGGCAGGATTATCTGGCTTTGCGCAAGCGCGGCGGGTTACCTCAAGGCGAGGAGCCGCCCATTCCAGACATGCCGGATGGGCTGAGCGAACCGCCACCGATCCCCGATATGCCATCTCTTGTCGCGCCTGCGCTTAAGGCAAACGCGGATAGAGCCCCTTTGCCCAAGAAGCGCGTGAGCGTGTCACTGACCGAGGCAACGCCACTGCGCGATGTGCTGATTGAACTGGGCCGCGAGGGCCAGATCAATATGGAGGTCGATCCACGCATCGAAGGGGGAGTTATTTTCTCAGCGCACAAGCAGCCGTTCGATGTCGTCCTGCCCCGTCTGTGCGCGTTAGCGGGGTTGCGCTATACAGTCGATGGCGACTTTGTGCGGATCGAGCAGGACGAGCCTTATCAGGAAACCTATGCCCTCGATTACCCAAGCCTGTCGCGCAAGACGACCAGCGAGGTGAGCATCGCGACCAACGTGTTCGATGTTGATGTAGCAGGCGGCAATTCAAGCGGAACCGCGACACGCAGCCATAGCGGGACGGACAATAACTCGGTATCGAAAATCGCTGGAAGCTCTGATGCCGATTTCTGGAGCGAAGTTGAAAAGTCCCTGCCCCACGTTCTGGCGAGTGTGAAGAAGCCGATCAAAGCGCAAAAGAGCGGCAGCGAAGACAACAAGAACGAGACGACCTTCAGCCTCGATCGCCAAGCGGGTCTCGTGACGGTCTTTGGGACGAGCCGCCAGCAAGAAGCCGTGCAAAGCTATCTCAGCCGTCTGAAAGCCAAGGTCACGGCTCAGGTTTTGATTGAGGCACGGATTGTTGAGGTCGAGCTATCGGATGCCTTTCAAAGCGGCGTGAACTGGTCGGCTTTGTTTAAGGACACAGTCAACCTTGCCGCCAATTTCGGAGCCCCCGGAGCTGGCGCGGCGATGACAACGGCTTCATCGGGACTGTTCACGGCGGGGCTGGCTACAGGCGATTTCACGGGGATTTTGAATCTGGTGCGGACCTTCGGCACGACACGGGTTTTGTCCTCGCCGCGCCTGCCGGG
>JAQUHK010000066.1 GCA_028683655.1 Alphaproteobacteria bacterium | reverse complement strand
ATAAGGTGAAGATGCTCGGCCACGGGGCCCAGCAGCAGGGTCGGGACAAAAGTTAGAAAGCCGACAAGGACGATGCTCACGACAAGGAAGAAGATGAAGAGCGGCGAGGTGGTGTCGAGCGTACCTTTATCCTGCGGCACAGATGTTTTGCTGGCCAGCGATCCAGCCATTGCCAGAACCGGCAGGATCACGCCGAACCGCCCCGCGATCATGCACAGGCCGAGGATGACGTTGTAGAAAGAGGTGCTGGTGACAAGGCCTCCCATCGCGCTGCCGTTATTGTTGCTGGTCGAGCTGAAGGCATAGAGGATTTCGCTAAACGCCTGATGCGATCCGGCGTAAACGGCTTTTGTGCCTTCGGGCAGGCTGACGGCAATCGCGGTGCCGATCAGGGTGGCAAGCGCGGGGATCAGGATGACCAGCGAGGCCATCTGGATTTCAAAGACGCCGATTTTCTTGCCCAGATATTCCGGTGTGCGCCCGATCATCAGCCCCGCGACAAAGACCGCCAGCATGGTATAGACGAGCATCCCGTAAAGGCCGGAGCCTACGCCGCCGAAAATGACTTCACCCAGCTGGATAAAGACCAGCGGGACGAGGCTTGCCAGCGGCATGAAAGATTCGATTGAGGCATTGGTAGAGCCGTTGGCGGTCGCTGTTGCCAGTGAGGTCCACAGCGCAGAGTTGCTTGCGCCAAAGCGCAGTTCCTTGCCTTCCAGATTGCCGTGCAGTTGTGTGACGCCCAAGGCGGTCAGGATCGGGTTTCCTGTCTGTTCAGCCGTCAGGCAGAAGAGGAGGAGGGGGACGAACAGGATCAGCATGACGGCGAGCAGCATGGTGCCTTGGCGCGGCTTGCCGATCATACGGCCAAAGGTAAAGGGCAGCGCGATGGGCAGAAGGCAGATCGCAAAAAGCCCCATGAAGTTGCTGAGTGGTGTTGGGTTTTCAAACGGATGCGCGGCGTTGGCGGCGTAATAGCCGCCGCCGTTCGAGCCCAGCAGTTTGATCGCTGCTTGCGAGGCGACGGGGCCGGTGACGAGCGTTTGCTGCGTTTGCGCCTCCAACATCGTGACGTCGAGCGTTTGCCCGAAGGTTTGCACTACACCTTGTGAGAGCAGCGCGACGGCCAGAAGCAGGGAGAGCGGCAGGAGGATATACAGGACGATGCGAACCAGATCGCGCCAGAAATTGCCAACCTCTGTTGCCTTTGACGCGGCAAGGCTGCGGGCCAGCACGGCAAAGACGCAAAGCCCCATTGCGGCGGACAGGAAGTTTTGAACCGCGATCCCGGCCATTTGTGTTGCTGCCGTCAAGGTCAGCTCTGGTGAAAATGTCTGGAAGTTCGTATTGGTGATATAGCTGACCGCGATATTGAAAATCTGGTCGGGCGGGAGTGACGGAAAAGATTGAAACCGCAGGATTAGTGCAAGCACCAAAAAGCCGCCGAAGGCAAAGGCGAGTACGCTTCCGGCATAACGCCTCCACGTCATCTCGCGCCGTGCCTCGGGACCAGCGGCCCGCAGGAAGAGGTGTTCGATGCGCCCTAAGGCCGGAGTCAGGAATGTTTTTTTGCCGCTTAAAACAGCACTGACATAGAGCCCCACAGGTCGTGCCGTTGCAGCCAGAAACAGGAAGAGCAGGGCCATTTCCGCCCACGCGGTGAAGGGGAGGTTCAAAAAATTCATGGGAACAGTTCCGGTTTAAGAAGGGCCACGAACAGATAGGCAAGAAGCAGCAAAGTTGTCAGTGCGGCAAAAGTCAGCATGATAGCGCGTTCCTCTTATCTTATCCGAGCCACTTTTCTGTTCATCCTCTCCCCTAGCGGGAGTGGACGTAAAAACTGGTTTACTTGTACCTATACTTCTCGCACTTCAAGAGTTGGTCGTTTCATCGGAAAAACCGTCATACCGGCGAAAGCCAGTCCCCATCTCTCCATGGATCCCGAGTCGTTGCTGTTTATGCGTCTTATGCCGCGTGGACACGCGGCCCCTAGATACCGGCTTTCGCCGGTATGACATGTTCTCTGTGATCTTACTTTCCTTCTCATCAATAGAAGGCCCCTGCGTATGTCACCCCTATCTGTCGTCATCGGGTTTGCGTCCCAAGATTTCGCGTTTGCCGACATGGTTGGCTGCACCGATGATGCCTTCTTTTTCCATGCGTTCGATCAGTGTCGCCGCTTTGTTGTACCCGATGGACAATTGGCGTTGCACAAAGCTGATCGAGGCTTTGCGTTCGCGCAGGACGATGTCCACGGCTTTGTCAAACAAGTCGTTGCTGCCGTCGCCGCCACCGAGGTTGAAGCCGCCAGAGCTGCCGCCTTCCTCGTCGTCGCCTTCGGTGACTTCGCTTAGATATTCCGGCTCGCCTTGATCCTTGAGGAACTTGACGACTTCGGTCACTTCGTCGTCGCTGACGAACGGCCCGTGCACACGCATGATGCGTCCGCCCCCGGCCATATAGAGCATGTCGCCTTGGCCAAGGAGCTGTTCTGCGCCCTGTTCATTGAGGATCGTGCGGCTGTCGATCTTTGAAGTGACCTGAAAGCTGATACGGGTCGGGAAGTTTGCTTTGATCGTACCCGTGATAACATCAACCGAAGGCCGTTGCGTGGCCATCAGCAAGTGGATGCCTGCCGCGCGGGCCATTTGTGCCAGACGTTGGACCGCGCTTTCGATGTCTTTGCCTGCGACGACCATCAGATCGGCCATTTCGTCCACGATCACGACGATATGGGGCAGGGGGGTGAGATCGAGCGGCTGTTCTTCATAGACAGGCTTGCCCGTCTCGCGGTCAAAGCCCGTTTGCACGGTGCGCATCAGCTTTTCGTCGTTCTTGGCTGCTTCGCGTAGGCGGATGTTATAACCTTCGATATTGCGCACGCCCAGCTTGGACATCGCGCGATAGCGTTCCTCCATCTCGCGGACTGCCCACTTCAGGGCCATGATGGCCTTTTTGGGGTCGGTGACGACAGGAGCGAGCAGATGCGGAATGCCCTCATAGCTCGCCAGCTCCAGCATCTTGGGATCGATCATGATGAAGCGGCATTTCTGGGGCGGGAAGCGGTACAGCAGCGACAGGATCATCGTATTGATCGCCACCGATTTGCCCGAGCCTGTCGTTCCCGCAATCAGCAAGTGCGGCATGCGGACAAGGTCGGCGATGATCGGGGTGCCCGCGATATCTTTGCCCAAGACGAGCGGTAGGACACCTTTGTTGTCCGTGAACGCTTCGGTTGAAAGAAGCTCGCGCAAGAAGACCATCTCGCGCTTTTTGTTGGGAAGTTCGATGCCAATCACATTGCGACCTTGCACGATTGCGACGCGAACGGAAACGGCACTCATGTTCCGTGCGATGTCGTCGGCAAGCGAAATTACACGACTGGCGCGTGTGCCGGGGGAGGGCTCCAGCTCATAAAGCGTGACCACAGGACCCGGGCTGACCTTGGTGATCTGTCCGTAAACACCGAAATCGGCGAGGACGGATTCAAGCAGCTTGGCGTTCTTTTCAAGTGCGCCTTCGGACAGTTCGGCAGGGCTTTTGCGCGAGGTATCCGGCCACTGCAACAATTCGACCGGTGGTAACTGGTGTGGTTCGTCAGAGCGCAAGGGTAGGCGTGCTTGCTTGACTGTGTGGGCTGGGCGGTGGACAAGCGGCTTTTTCTTTTTGGCGGCGAGTTCTTTTTTGGTGAGGATTCCGGGGTCTTCTTTTTCCTCCTCCTCCTCGCTTTCTTCGTCGCTCTCTTCTTCCTCTTCCTCCGCTTCCTCCTCCTCTTCTTCTAGCTCTTCTTCCTCATAGTCGGCTTCATTGTCCGCCTCTTCTTCTGTCTCGACGTCCTCTTCCTCCTCCTCATCATCGGCTTCGGCGCGGCGGAGCAGCAGGGCATCCCACCAGCCGGAGACTTTCTCAGCCAACGCGTCCATTTTTTCATGCAGCCATTGAGAGAAAGTCTCGCGCCCTTCCTGCCATTCGTCAAAGGTCAAGGCAGAGGCCATATAAAGCGTGCTAAGGGAGAGGATTAACATGACGACACCGACCACATAGCCGCCCCAGACATGCGGAAGCCAGTGCGCCAGTTTGGGGGCGATCAGTTTGCCGAACGCGCCACCCCAAAAGGAGCTGTAGCCCAAGGTCGCTTCGGGCATGAAGGCGGCAAGGCTGACCCCTGCGGCGGCTGCGGCGACGATAGCCGCCAGACAGCGGCCCCAGAACAGATCAAGCTCGCGCTGCGTCCCGATGCGCCATGCCCAAGCGAGGAGAACCGCAGAAAAAAGGAAGCCCGCGACCCCGAAATATTGCCACAGAATATCTGCCGTGATGCTGCCCCATGGCCCCAGAATGTTATGCGTCGCCTGCGCTGTCGCGACATTCAGCGATGGATCATAGGGGGTATAGGTGACAAGCACAAAGGCGATCAAAAGGGCTGCCAGCGCAATGACGCCGCCCTTGATCCGCGCCAGAACGAGCGTAATCGCTTCGCGCAGCGGATCGGGCATCCAGCGCGACTGGTTCTTTTTCCGGCGAGGCCGTGATCGTGCAAGCGGACGCGGTGACATGTTTTCCCTGTTATATCTTTGATTTCCGGAGCATATGGTCAATTCGTTAACACAGTTTTAATAAACAGTGCTTGAGCGGGAATGAATCGCGCCATCTAGAAAAAAGAGGATTTTGATTGTGATCGGGAGGGGCTCTGCCCTTATAAATGCCGGACCTGCATTTTGATGGGGCCTTCGGCGCGACCGTGGATGAACTGGTCCACATAGGCGTTGCCGGAGCTGTCGATCTCTGAGTGGTGCCCTTCCCAGATGATTTGACCTTCATGCAGCATGGCAATGCGGTCAGCGATTTTGCGGGCACTGGCCATGTCGTGGGTGATGGACAGGGCGGTGATGCCGCGCTCCTTCACGCATTTGACGATCAGCTCGTTGATCACGTCGGCCATGATGGGGTCAAGCCCCGTTGTGGGCTCATCGAAAAAGACGATCTCGGGGCTGGAGACAATGGCGCGGGCGAGGGCAACGCGTTTTTGCATGCCGCCTGACAGTTCGGCGGGGTACAGCTCACCCACATCGGTGGCCAGCCCGACCGAGGCCAGCGTTTCGATAGCCTTTTCCTTGGCCTGTTTGCGCGGCATGTGCTGGGCTTGAATGAGTTTGAAGGCGACATTTTGCCATACAGTGAGGGAGTCGAACAAAGCCGAGCCTTGGAACAGCATCCCGAACTTGGCCAGATGCTCGTCACGCCGTGCGCCGCGCAGCCCGACGGTTTCTTCGCCGTCGATCTTGATGGAGCCTTCCTCCGGCTTCAGGATGCTGAGGATAGACTTGAGGAGCACGGACTTGCCTGTGCCCGAGCCGCCGATCACGACCATGGATTCCTGCGGAGCGACGGACAGGGTCACGCCGCGCAACACATGTTTGTCGCCAAAGGATTTGGCAACGTCCTTCAGTTCCATCTTGGGCGTGGCCGCCTTACTTTGTGGCAAAGAGACTCCCCGTGAGCAGATAGTTCGAAATCAGGATCAGGATGGAAGCCGACACGACGGCGTTGGTTGTTGCCGCGCCGACGCCTTGCGCCCCGCCCTTGGAGTTGAAGCCGTTATAGCAGCCCATCATGGCAACAATGGCTCCGAAGGTTGCAGCCTTCCAAAGGCCGGAGGTCACATCCGTGAACTCAAGATATTCCCATGTCTGGTGCAGATAGTTCGAGGCGTTGAATTCAAGGCGATAGACACTGACAAGAAAGCCGCCGAACACGCCGATAATGTCGGAAATCAGAACAAGAACCGGCATCATAAAAGTTGCCGCCAAAAGGCGAGGGGCGATCAGGTATTTATAAGGATTGGTCGAAAGGGTGGTCAGCGCGTCGATTTGCTCGGTCACGCGCATAGTGCCCAGCTCGGCGGCAATGGCCGCGCCGATGCGGCCCGCGACCATCAGACCCGCCATGACGGGCCCCAGTTCACGGGTGATGGACAGGACGACGACCGTCGGGATCGCGCTCTCTGCATCGAATCGGGAAAAGCCGGAATGGCTTTGCAGGGCCAGCACCATGCCGGTGAACAGGGCGGTCAGCCCCACCACGGGCAGCGAGTAATAGCCGATGTCGATTACCTGCTTGCCAATCTGGCCCCAATACCACGGGCGGCGGAAGGTATGGCACAGCGTCGTGCCAAGGAACCAGATGAACTGTCCGGTTGCCTGAAGGAAGTGGAGGAAGGTCCGTCCGATAAGGGCGAGAAAGTTCATACGCGTGCGCAGCCTTTGCTCATGAGTCTGGAAACACGAGACTGTATCTTAGGCGTGAAGGGCCTGTCAATTGCATGACCGCTCGAAGACGACCATTTAACGCTCTCTTCAAAGAAAAACGGACCCCTCGCCGGAGCCGCTTGGCTATCGCGGCTGGGTGAGGGGCCCGTTTTATCGTTCTGGCGTGTTTTCAGTCCGGGGACTTAGGCCGCCTTTTTGGCTTTGAAGTTGGCTTTATTGCGAGGCTTGTTGGCCGGTTTGGCACTGCCGCCTTCGATCTTGCCTTTGAAGCCACCTTTGCCTTTAAAGTCGCCGCTTTTCCCTTTAAAGCCGCCTCGGCCCTTATAACCGCCGCCGGATTTTTTGGCGCAGGGGATGGTGTCGTCGTCCTTGCCGTGCATCAGGCGGTGAATCGCTTTCCACTTGCTGCCGTCGGCGGGGGTCAGGAGGTTGATGGCGCAGCCCGACGCTCCGGCTCGCGCCGTGCGGCCAATGCGGTGGATATAATCTTCTGGGCACTGCGGCAGGTCATAGTTGATGACATGCTCGATATGCGGAATATCAAGCCCGCGCGCCGCGATGTCGGTGGCGACAAGGATGCGATAGGTCTGGTCGCGGAAGTTGCGGATGACCCGATCACGCCGACGCTGTTGCAGGTCGCCGTGAATGGCATCAGCCTTGTGATCGTTCTGGCAGAGCTTCTTGGCGAGTTTTTCGGTGCCATATTTCGTTTTGACGAAAATGATAATCGAGCCCTTACGCTGGTCGAGCTGGGTGAGAAGTTGGGTGTATTTCTCGGTGTCGGTTGTGTGAATCAGCTCTTGCTGGATGTTCGCCACGGGCGTGGTGGTCGATCCGATGGCGATGCGCTCGGGGTCGCGCATATATTTGCCTGAGAGCTTGACGATGTTGGCGGGCATTGTCGCCGAAAACAAAAGCGTTTGCCTGTCTTTGGGAACATGCGTCAGGATTTTGTCGATCTGGATGCCAAAGCCCATGTCCAGCATCCGGTCCGTTTCGTCAAGGACGAGGAACTTGGTGTCTTCGAGCTTGAGCGACCTACGATCCAGATGGTCGTTGATACGGCCCGGTGTGCCGATGATTAGGCGCGGCAGGCGCGAGAGCTGGCTTAGCTGCTTGCCGATGGAATCGCCGCCGATCAGGACGGCTGTTTGGATATCCTGTGGCAGGAGGGGCAGCAATGAGGCATTGACCTGAACCGCTAGCTCGCGTGTCGGGGTCATGACCAAGGCCATGGCCATCGGATCGGCACTCAATCGCGCAATCAGTGGAATGCCGAAGGCCGCCGTCTTGCCGGTGCCGGTTTGGGCTGAGCCCAGAATATCCCGGCCTTCGAGGGCAAGCGGGATCGTCGCATTTTGAATGGGGGTTGGCTCAAAGTACCCGATTCGGGCCAATGCTTTGAGGAGCTTGGGCGGAAGGCCAAAGCCGTTAAAATCGTCAGACATGAACTGTTATCCTTAGGGATGATGTTATTTTTACGGGATAAAATAAACCCGTCATTCGCAGGAGAGCGGCTCAAGCCAAACTTGAGGGGAACGCAGACCCAAAAAGGACGGTCATGATATTGACCGTACTGTGCCAAAATGGCGTGCGTTCCAGTTGTTTTAAAAAGAGAAAAACGATGAACGCCTGTTTTAAAAAGAGAACAGTGGCGCGTCGTTTTTTCAAATGAAAAAATGACGCGCCACCGCTCACTCGTTTTTTGAAAGAAAACGAAACTTTACTCGACGATCTTCAGATCAGCCGCCGATGTCTTGCCACGCTCTGTCGCCAGCTCATAGCTGACTTTCTGGCCTTCGCGCAGTTCGCGCAAGCCAGCGCGTTCAACCGCACTGATGTGAACAAAAACGTCTGCGCCACCGGCTTCCGGCTGAATGAACCCGAAACCCTTTGTTGCGTTGAACCACTTGACTGTACCTTGAGCCATAACCTTGTATCCTTATCGTGTAGTGTTAGTCGGTTTCACAGTGAAACCGATGAGTAGAGCATGTCAGGAAAGGTTTCCCGTAAGAGACTTCCGTGACGAATGCAAAAGGTAAAGACAAGGTCTCAGCTTTTGGTCTTGGGCAGAGGAGTCAACCAAACTCTATCTCGGCTCTTAGCGGGTTTATCCACAAAGGGCAAGAGAAATCGGAAAAGACCTATGCTTTCATCCTTTTTCAGGCCGCTTTTGACGCTTTTCGGGTTTTATAGAGGGAATAGCCGACCCCACTGCCCAAAATGCCGAACGTAACCCCCAGCGATAGGGCAATGGGGAATTTGTCCCAACCCAGCATATAGGCGATGAAGGATTTGCTGCCGATAAAGATTAAGACGATAGACAGAGCGTATTTCAGGTAATGGAAACGCTTGATGACCGAGGAGAGGACAAAGTAAAGCGACCGCAGTCCCATGATGGCGAAGATATTGCTGGTATAGACGATGAACGGGTCTGTGGTGACCATGAAGATGGCGGGGACGCTGTCCACGGCAAAGATTACGTCCGCGACTTCGATCATGACAAGGGCGACGAACAGCGGCGTCATCCACCAGACGATCTTGCCATGTTTCTTGGAAGGGGCCTTGATGAAGAAATCATGGCCATGCAGTTTGTCTGTGATTCGGAAATGGCGACGCATGAACTTGAGGAGCGTATTGTCGGCCACGTCGGCGGGCTTATCGCCCGTGAACAGCATCTTCAGTCCCGTAAAGATCAGGAAGGCGGCAAAGAGGTAAAGAACCCATTCGAACTCGTGGACTAAGGCCGCGCCGACGGTGATCATGACGCCGCGCATGAGAATGGCTCCCATGATGCCCCAGAACAGCACGCGGTGTTGGTAAAGGCGGGGAATGTGGAAAAAGGAAAACAGCATCGCGATGACGAAGACATTGTCAATCGACAAGCTTTCCTCCACGACATAGCCGGTTAGGTATTCCGCGAACTTTCCCGCGCCCATTTCATACCAGACCCAGCCGCCAAACAGTAGTGCGATGGTGGTATAAAAGCCCGTCATGATCAGGCTTTCTTTGACCTCGATTTCATGTTCTTTGCGGTGCATTACACCAAGATCCAGCACCAGAAGCCCGAATACGATTGTGGCAAACACCAGCCACATCCAGACGGGATGCGACATAAAATCGGTCGCGAGAAAAGCAAAATCCATGATCGGTACCTCGGTTGAAAGAAAGAGCCACTTACTGAATAGAAAGCGGCTCTCTCGAAAGCAAGCAAAAACGGATCAGGGGGTAGGGGCAGCAGCAGGCGTGGTTGCCCCGGGGATTCCTATTGTGGTTCCTGGTGTCGTCCCTGTGGCAGCGGGTTGGGTTGGTGTCGTTTTGGCCTGTGCGGCTGCGGCCTCTTGGTTGAGGATTTTAGCGACTTTACTTGCCGGCATGCCGACGAACCGTTGCAAGTTCTGGATTTCCTTCTGCTCGGCTTCTCTTGCTGCCGCTTCTTCCGGCGTTTCTTTAACGGGAATCGTTGACAGATCGATGCCCTGTTTTCTGAGGTCGTTTTGCCTTTCCTGATCGGCAAACGCCTGAGCTTGCATGGATTCAATTTCCCGCACCGCGTTGGAATCTGGTTCCAGATTCTTCGAGGGAGCCTTCATATCTTGCCAAATCTGCTTGGCCAACTCTGGATCAATGACGCTATTTTGTATGTCTTTGAGCGTCATTTTTCCTGCATCTTCCGGCGAGTCGGAAAGGGCAACGTCTCGATCTGCCATGGGCTTCATAGCTTTGTTTACACGATCCATATTGATCTGAAGGTAAACGGCGAGCATGCGCGCATCGGGCACCGGCTTTCCTGTTGTCTCATCAACTTTCATCGGGACAACTTGTGGGGAATTATTTGTATATTTGCCGCAAATGGCCGAAATATTCTGGGATAAAATTTGGAAATCTGTGTCCGGCAATCCTTTTTTGATGGGATGAAAGGTAGTATGGGCTTTGTTGTAGAAAAAACCTTCGATTGTATCCGGTTGTGTCCAGATAAAACGGCCTCCCATTTGCGTTAAGGCAAGGTCTGCGGTCAGTGGCTCTTGTGTCTGAGGACAAACGCCATGGCCCCAGTTGCCTTCAAGCTCGGTAAAAGCGGTTTTGGGGGCTATTTTCGAGAAGGTGACAGCCACCAACGGTGGCTTGTTTTGAAGAGATGGTGCCGTATTGTCGCAAAGGGCTTGCTGGGCGGGACCGAAAAGGCCGACCATAACGGCCATCGTTTCAATCAACTTCTTCATATCTTGGCTTTCCAATGAAACGGGTTCATTTCGAGAGCATAGACGAAAAAGGGGCAGATTGCATTACTTTCGCAATGGAGAAGGTTTAATCCAGCCCCAGATAATGCTCCAGCCAGTGGATGTCATAGTTTCCGTTAAGGAAGTCGGGTTGGTTAATGATCGTCCGGTGTAGACCCAGTGTCGTATCGACCCCGCCGATCACGAACTCTTCCAGCGTGCGGCGCAGGCGCAGCAGGCACTCGTTGCGGTTTGTCCCGTGGACGATCAGCTTGGCGATCATGCTGTCGTAATAGGGGGGGATCTTATAGCCTTCATAGATGGCACTATCCACGCGCACGCCCAGCCCACCGGGGGCATGAAAGCTGGTGACCTTGCCGGGCGAGGGCATGAAGGTTTCGGGGTTCTCAGCATTGATGCGGCATTCGATCGCGTGGCCTGAGAAGGTGATGTCTTCCTGCTTGTAGCTGAGCGGCAGACCAGCGGCGACGCGGATTTGCTCACGCACCAAGTCGATGCCCGTGATCATTTCCGAGATCGTATGCTCAATCTGCAAGCGCGTGTTCATTTCGATGAAATAGAACGCGCCGTTTTCGCACAGGAACTCCATCGTGCCGACACCGCGATAACCCATTTTCTGGACTCTCTACGGCCACGAGATTACCGACGCGATTTCACCCATTGCCGCCGGTCTCGACTGGACGGTGAAGCTCGGCAAGAGCGATTTCATAGGAGCGGCTGCGCTTAAGGCTGAGAAAGAACGCGGGCCGGCCAGGAAGATCGTATTCTTCAAGACTGGCGACCGTCGTATCGTCCGGGCAGGAACGCCGGTGCTCGGCCCCTTGGGCGAAGTGGGGCAGGTCGCCTCCGGCACTCTGTCGCCGATTCTGAACGAAGCGATCGGCTCCGCATTAATCGCGGCATCCGCAGTGACGGAGCCCCTTGCGGTCGATATCCGGGGCGCCCGGATCGATTTGCATCTCGTCAGGCCTCCCTTTGTTCCTTTGGCGAAAAAATAGCGTTAGAACCATTTCCAATGAGCACTCCTCCAGCAGATCTTAAATACACCAAATCCCACGAGTGGTTGAAACCCGCGCCTGATGGCACCGCGTTGGTGGGCATCACCGACTATGCGCAAAACAGTCTTGGCGACATCACCTTTGTGCAGCTGCCGAAAGTTGGCGCAGCGCTGAAGG
>JAQUHK010000193.1 GCA_028683655.1 Alphaproteobacteria bacterium | reverse complement strand
GCCCGCACTTTTCCATAGCCAAGCGTTTGGGCCAGCAAGTCTTCGATCTTGTGCGCCTGTGTTTGCTCGAATTGGGCCCGCATTTCTTCCTGAGTGCTGCTGGCTCCCACACCGCCAGCCGATTCATCCGAGGGACGAGCCAGCAAATTCCCCTTATCGTCCACAATCGAGATTTGCGTCGGTTGAAGCTGCGGCACAGCCGCCGCGATCAAATTCTGAATCGCTGCAACTTGCTCTTTTGTGAGTACAACAGCACTGCGTGTCTTGAGAAAGACACTGGCCGTAGCCGTCTGCGCCGTATGGCTGAACAACTCGCGTTGGGGCAGGACGAGATGAACCCGTGCGCTTTGCACAGGCCCCAGCGTGCTGATGGTCCGTGCCAATTCACCTTCAAGTGCCCGCAAATGATTGATGTTCTGAACGAAGCTGGTCGTGCCAAAGCCTTCCTTTTGGTCGAAAATCTCGTAACCGATGGAGCCGCCCTTTGGTAATCCATCGGCGGCCATGGTCATTCTGAGTTTGCCGACCTGATCGGAGGCTACACGGATCACGCCGCCCGTAGCCGAAACTTCATAAGGGATTTTAAGCGAATCAAGTTTTTGAACGACGGCTCCGGCATCCTGCGAATCCAGATCGGTGTAAAGGATGGCCATAGGCGAAGAGGAAATGCGCGTGGTCAAAAACGCGAAAAAGCCAAGCAGGCTGAAGGTCACAAGCGCAATGGCACCAAGGCGCAGGGGGCCGAGATTGCGTAAAGTCTGGATAAAAGCGTTCACTGGGTGGCGTCTCCGGCACAAGGGAAGGAAAGGGCACTGCGCTTCATGAATCGGCCCGAAAGAGCAGGGGCGTGTCCTGATTACTGGCTTTCCTTAAGGTTAACAAGTTCTAATCGAACGTAAGTAAAAAATCTGTTAAGAAAGTGGGCAAATATTGCCTATTTGCGACAGTGCGTTTTGCAAGCGGAACAAACAGTGCTCAACTAAGCTCAGCCGTAGCAACATTTACAGGGAACCTCCTTTCATAGATGGGTATAGCATAATACACTTATAATGTCAAGTAAATACTATATGGAGGAAACCATCAACTTGATGAGTCGACCATGGTCTGTGGCGCGAAGCCCACAGCGTTTGAGCGACACATAAAATGATTCATTTGATGCAAGACAACTTGTATACTCAACGCACCTGAAGAATTGGTATCATCCCCTCAAAGATTGGGTCATACCGGCGAAGGCCGGTATCCAGGCGCGCCGTGTCCACGGCGCATGAAACGCCTAAAACCTGATTGTTCGGGACAAGCGGATGGCTGGGGACTGGATACCGGCTTTCGCCGGTATGACGCTTTTTTCGATGAAAAGCCCAACTCTTGAAGAGCGAGAGGTATAGTGTCACAAGATGAACCTGATTCTCAGGCGGGGTGCAATGGTCCAGATTGGTCTTGATATCGGCGGAACGAAAATTGTCGGAGCTGTCTTTGCGCCGAATGGCGAGAAACAGGCGCAACGCACGCAACCAACACCTTCCAGCTATGAAGATTTTTTGTCCGCCTGCCGGACTCTTTCTCGTGAATTAGCGGAAGAGACAAAAATGACGGGGCCCCTCGGAGTCTGCTTCCCGGGTGGCATTGACTATCAGGCCGGTACGGCAGAGGTCGCCAATATTCCTTATCTCAATGGCAAACTGGTTCTAAGGGATTTGGAAAAATCTTTAGAGCGCGAGGTTCGCTTTCAGAACGACGCAAACTGTATTGCTCTCGCCGAATCCCATGATGGCGCGGGGCAGGGGGCTCGTTCTGTGCTCGGGATAACACTCAGCACGGGGGTAGGCTCTGGCTATATCGTCGATGGAAAAGTCATCAATGGCGCAAATGGTCTGGCTGGCGAAATCGGCCATCTGCCGCTTCCTTTTCGCGAACCGGAAGATGGCCCTGTTGTTGATTGTTTCTGCGGGCAAAAAGGCTGTATCGAAAAAAGCATCTGTGGTGGAGCCTTGTCCCGCCTGTATGCGTTTATGACAGGACGTCAAGCCAAACCCGAAGAGATCGCCGCCTTGGCATCGACGGGAGATAGCGGGGCCCGCGCCGTTTTGGACCGCTATTACGAAGTCGTAGCCAAAGCCATGATCGCTGCGCTTCATTCTTTCGATCCTGAAGTGATCGTCGTAACCGGTGGCCTGAGCAACCTTTCCGCCCTCTTTGATGAGGTCCCCAAACGCTGGGGTAAATATTGTGTCGTGAAGAACCCGAAAACACGCTTCCTCAAAGCTGCCCACGGCCCCTTGGCCAGCCTGCGTGGTGCCTCGTTGTTGTGGAAAGAAGGAATGTAAATGCCGAAGAAGAAACTCCTCGTTATCGCCCTTGTTTGTAGCCTGATTGGGATGAGCCAGTTTTTCCTTGTTCCCAAACAAACCGCGCCAGACACACTACGCGAGCGCGTTCAGAAGTCCGGCGAAATGAAGTGCGGTTATTGGATCTATGAGCCCTACATCACAAAAGATATGACGACTGGAGAGCTTAAGGGCCTCACGGTTGACTATCTTAACAAGGTAGCTGCGGCAAAAGGTCTGAAGGTCAACTGGGTCGCCGAACTGGGAATGGATCAAATCAAACCGGCACTCGATTACGGCAAGATCGACATGTTCTGCGTCCCCTGTAGCCCTGCCGCAGACTTTGAGAAGGTTTTCGATTTCGTTGGCAGTTACGGCTCTCTGCCCTATTATCTCTATGTTCAGGCTCAAAGCACTAAAACGAAAGAAGAGCTTGCGACGGGCCGCTTCGCCG
>JAQUHK010000065.1 GCA_028683655.1 Alphaproteobacteria bacterium | reverse complement strand
GTAAACCTTTTTGCGACAAGCCTTTTGAAGAAGGGCCGCTTTTTGTTCGACCTCTTCGGGCGGCAGCGCATCGCATTTGTTCAAGGCCACAATCTCCGGCTTGCGGGCCAGCCCATGACCATAGGCGCGAAGCTCGCCGCGAATGGTCTTATAGTTCGCCACAACATCCTCGGCGGTGGCATCAACCAGATGCAGCATGACCTTTGTGCGCTCGACATGGCCAAGAAAACGGTCACCCAGCCCCTGCCCCTCATGAGCCCCTTCGATCAAACCGGGAATATCGGCCAACACGAAATCGACGCCCGCATGCTTTTGGCTGCCACGGTCGCCGATCCGCACAACGCCAAGGTTGGGCGAAATCGTTGTGAAAGGATAATCCGCGATCTTGGGCTTGGCCTTCGTGCAGGAAGCGAGGAAGGTCGATTTACCCGCATTGGGCAAGCCGATCAGGCCCGCATCGGCAATCAGCTTCAAGCGCAGCCAAACCTCGCGCTCCTGCCCGGGCCAACCGGGGATTGTCCTGCGCGGCGCTTGATTGGTCGATGACTTGAAATGCAAATTGCCAAAGCCGCCGTCACCCCCCTTAAGGAAAACGAGACGCTGGCCCACTTCGGCCATATCCGCCAAAATGGTTTGCTTGTCTTCGGCCAAAATCTGGGTGCCGACGGGAACGCGCAGGATCATGTCCTCGCCATCCGCACCCGTCTTGTTCCGCCCCTCGCCCGGGCGGCCATTCTTGGCGAAATAATGCTGCTGATAGCGATAGTCGATCAGCGTATTGAGATTGTCCGCAGCCTCGAAAACAATGTCGCCGCCCTTGCCGCCGTTGCCGCCATCGGGGCCGCCATATTCGATGTATTTCTCACGCCGAAAGCTCAGGCATCCGGCACCGCCGTTCCCGCTTTTAAGACAGATTTTCGCTTGGTCGAGAAATTTCATGTTACAACCACCCAATAATCGTCATCGCGAGGGGCGTTACGCCCCGTGGCGATCCAGCCTCTTTTTATTCACAGTGCTAGGATTCTTACGCATACCCCTCCGCACATCAAGAGTTGAGCTTCCCATCGAAAGAAAGCGTCATACCGGCGAAAACCGGTATCCAGTCCCCAACCCTCCGTTCAAGCCAAACGGTTAGGGTTGATGAGTCTTATGCGCCGTGGACACGGCGCGTCTGGATTCCGGCCTTCGCCGGAATGACCCTTTTTTATATATGACCCCACAACTCTTGAACTACGATCAGTATACCAAACAACAGACAAAAGGGGCAGCCTGAAACTGCCCCTCTCTAATCCCGAGTCCCTAGTCCCGAGTCCCGCCAAGCTTACGCAGCTATCTCTTCAACCGAGACATACATGCGATCTTTGATCTCGCGAAACTTTACGCGACCAGCAACCTTGGCGAAGATCGTGTGATCCTTGCCGATTCCGACATTGCTGCCGGGGTGATAAGTCGTGCCACGCTGGCGGATGATGATCGCACCGGGGATGGCAGCCTGACCGCCAGCCAGCTTCACGCCGAGGCGGCGGCCTGCTGTATCGCGTCCGTTGCGGGATGAACCGCCTGCTTTTTTATGTGCCATAGCTTTTCTCCTCTTCTAACCCGTCCGGCTTACTTGGCCTTGATCGCGGTAATCTTCAGAACGGTAAACCACTGACGATGGTTGAACTTGCGACGATAATTTTGGCGGCGCTTCTTCTTGAAGATAATCAGCTTGCCCGTGCGCGATTGCGACACGATCTCGGCACTCACGCTCGCACCGGCGACAACGGGTGTCCCTGCGGTCACCTTGGCACCGTCACAAACCATCAAAACTTCACTCAAATCGACGCTCGCGCCGGCTTCACCATCGAGCTTTTCAACCTGAATAACATCACCTTGGGCAACTTTATATTGTTTGCCGCCGGTCTTTACGACTGCGAACATTTTATACCAGCCATTTTTAAGTGTTAACAACAACCAGACCGCGCCTTAAGCAACAGCCAGTGGAAGCGCGTTTTTGCCGGATTCGAGCCCGAATGTCAACCCGTCTTTTCATTTTCTTTGGCCTTTAAGCCCTTCGCGCCAGCCCCGCCCCCTAAATGCGACATGCCATAGGCCAAATGCTCCCTTTTGCCCACAAAAAAGGCCAGCTTCCGCTGACCTTGCCTCCCCCTAGTCCCGACCTAGTCCGACCTTCCTACCCCCTGCCCGCCCTCAGGGCGCAGTGCGCCGTAGGGATGTCAATAGCACAAGCCCCACCCCTTGTCAACATCTTTTTTCATATATTAAGAAAAAACATGATCCAAAAGAAACCATTGCTTTCACGCCCCCTCTCCCTAAGATACCCCCTAATAAACAGCCGATAAGGATTCCATCAATGTCATTGCCAATAATGCACAGCAACCTCAGCCACCGCACCCTGTGGCTTCAAACAAAGTTCACCGACCAAGTTCGCAAAGCATGGATCAATATCCAAATCGACTATGGATCAAAAATGACGGCAACGATTGCCGCCTGTGTCCGAGGCTACCCTCTGGCAGAAAAACTCTACGCCGCGAGCAATCCGGATTTTACCGATTACAGAGATGTGAAAGTATTTGCCCTCGCTGACAGACTTGAATCCTCTGCGCACGCAATCGCAAACCCGCAAGCACGCGGCCATCTTGCCGCGATCAACGCGCTTAGCAATCTTACACAAGCAGGTTATCCGGAATATGCCTACACTTTAGCCTTGACGCTTCACGACCAGAACCCCGCCGCAAGTGAATTCTGCGCCAAAATCGCAGCAAAAGCCGGTCATGGTGAGGCAGCCTATCACCTCGCCTTGAAGGAACGCGGCAAGAACCCAGAGCTCGAGCGCAAATATCTTATTCTGGCCGCCGCTCATCGGTCCGTCGATGCCTCATGGGATTTAGCCCGAGCCTACGCAAATCCCGATCACTCTGGAGGCATGGTCAAAAAGCAGAACATCGTCCTTGCCCTCTGGTATGCCAGCAAGGTTTTGGTCGATCGCCCCACCTCATCCAACACGCTCATCGACGACCTGATGCCTGCGGCGAAACGTCAAGGCCTGCACAACCGCTATCCAACCGTCTTCAAAACCATCCGAAAGCGTATGCTTCTTGCAAAAACGCTCTGATCCAATCCCTCACACTCAGGCCCGCCCCGCAAGGCGGGCCTTTTTTCTTTGAGCTCGCTGGCCCGAATAGGCCAAGAGGGCAATAAGGGAACAAACAAACACGACATAAATCGGAAAGGCCAGTTCTGCAAAGCTATACGCCTTCAACGCGAAAAAGGATGTAGCACCACCCAAAGCACTTCCGACATAACCAATGGGTGTTTCCGTTTCAGGATGCTTCCACGTTTTTATGATTGTAGGAAAAGCAGCCGCTCCATCCGCAAAAATAGAAAAAGCGATTGCAATATCCGGCTCATTCGAAATTTGCCACAAAACGATTCCCAAAACAGACAACGCCCCACAAAGCCAATCAAATGCGTTGAGCTTCCACTCTGCCTTCTTGTTTTTGAACGATGCCAACAAAACGATGAAAGGACAAAGGCCGGTCGAGACAACCGGAATGACTGCCCAAGTCACACCATCCGCCAGAGCAGCAAAAACAGCAACAAACGGTGCCAAAGTCCACATCAAATAGGTCACGCGATTGGGCTTTGTTTTACCAATCAAAGTATCCCGCGCATACGCATAGGTACCCAAAAGATTTATAATGAATCCCAAAACGACAACGTGGTGCGTCTCCATCTACCTCTCCAGCGGCTTATACTTCAGCCTGTGGGGCTGGTCGGCATCGGAGCCAAGGCGGCGGTGGCGGTCGACTTCATAGTCCTGATAGTTCCCTTCGAACCAGACAACCTGACTGTCGCCCTCGAAAGCGAGGATATGGGTGGCGATACGATCAAGGAACCAGCGATCATGGCTGATGACCACGACACAGCCCGCGAAATCGACCAAGGCATCCTCAAGCGCGCGCAGCGTTTCGATGTCCAGATCATTGCTTGGCTCGTCGAGCAACAGCGTGTTCGCGCCGGACTTGAGCATCTTGGCCATATGCACGCGGTTGCGCTCACCGCCTGAAAGCGTGCCGACCTTCTTTTGCTGATCCGGCCCCTTAAACCCGAACGAGGCAACATAGGCGCGGCTGGCGACCGTGCGCTTACCAAGGTCGATGATGTCGGCCCCTTCGGAGATTTCCTCCCACACCGTCTTGGTGTCAGACAGCGCATCGCGGCTTTGATCGACATAGCCCAGCTTAACCGTCTCGCCCACACGGATGGAGCCGCCATCGGGTTGCTCGCCGCCCGTAATCATACGAAAAAGCGTGGACTTACCCGCGCCATTTGCGCCGACGATACCAACAATGCCGCCCGCAGGAAGCTTGAAGGTCAAATCGTCAATCAGCAGTCTGTCGCCATAGCCTTTGCGCAGATGCTCGGTTTCCACCACGACCTGCCCCAAACGCGGCGGCGTCGGAATCACAATCTGGCACGTTTCGGGAGCCTTGTTCGCGCTTTCGGCCAGCAGCGTGTCATAGGCCGTGATACGCGCCTTGCTCTTGGCGTGACGTGCCTTGGGCGATTGGCGTATCCACTCAAGCTCACGCGCCAGCGTGCGTTGCCGTGCGCCCTCGTCGCGCGATTCCTGCTCCAGCCGCTTTTGCTTTTGCTCCAGCCACGAGGAATAGTTCCCCTCATAGGGAATGCCGTTGCCGCGATCCAGCTCCAAAATCCAACCCGTCACCTGATCGAGGAAATAACGATCATGGGTGACCAAAATGACGGCCCCCTTATACTCGACCAAATGCTGCTGAAGCCACGCAATCGACTCCGCGTCCAGATGGTTTGTCGGCTCGTCAAGCAGCAGCAGATCGGGCTTGGAAAGCAGCAACCGGCACAAGGCCACGCGGCGACGCTCACCGCCTGAAAGCTTGGTCACATCCGCATCGGCGGGCGGACAGCGCAGCGCATCCATGGCGATCTCGACCGTGCGGCCCAGATCCCACGCGTCAGCGGCGTCAATCTTCTCCTGAAGCTCGCCCTGCTCATCAATCAGCTTTTGCATCTCGTCGGAGTCTTCAACCTCGCCCAGCTTCATGCTGACTTCTTCAAACCGGTCTAGCAAAGCCTTCGTCTCGCCAAGTCCGGCCAGCACGTTTTGCTCGACCGTCAGCTTGGGATCAAGCTGGGGCTCCTGCGGCAGATAGCCGACAGTTGCACCATCGGCCACAAAGGCCTCGCCAGAGAAATCCTTGTCCATCCCCGCCATGATCTTCATCAGCGTCGATTTACCAGAGCCATTGGGCCCCAGAACGCCGATTTTCGCGCCGGGATAGAACGAGAGACGAATGTTATTCAAGACCGTCTTCCCATTGGAGAAAGTCTTGGTGACGCCATTCATGACGTAGATATATTGATAATTTGCCATGGCCACGGTCTAGCACAGCCATTCCGCCCTGTCCAAGGTCATTGCGCACGGGGGCTGGAAAGCGTAGCCTGTCCTTCATGTTTTATCCGAATAAACAAAGAACAAGCTCTTCTTTCGTCATCGCGAAGCCCCGAAGGGGCTGTGGCGATCCAGTCCCCAACTTTCCAGCAGCAGGACTGGATTGCCACGCTCCCTGCGGTCGCTCGCAATGACGAAATGGTTTTGTTCGACCGTTATCCTCCTCTCACAATCCTTGGCCTAACCATGAAAAGAATGCCCCGCAGCGGTAAGCGCCGTGACAGACAAAGCCCAACAGCCGCCAAGGCGGCACCGCAAAAAACGCCCCCTCAACGGGAGCTTCCCACAACCGTCGTCGGCGTTGTGACAGCGGCCAAGTGGGGCTGGACCCTTGAGGTTGCGGACCGCAAGGACAAGACCGACTATATCCTGCGCTTTCCCGATAAAGCCAAAGAGCTGGACGGCCAACTTATCGCCGCCCGCTGCCTTCCCTCCACTAAACACGGGCGGCAGGAGGCCGAGATCACGACGGTGCTGGGCGATCCCGAGGATCCGCGTCTTGTCAGCCTGATTGCCATTCATTCGAACAACATCCCGCACAGCTTCCCGCAAGAGGTCCTGGACGAAGCCGCCGCTGCGCAGCCCGTAACGCTCAAAGGCCGCACGGACCTTCGCGCCGTTCCCCTTGTCACCATCGACGGCGAGGACGCGAAGGATTTTGACGATGCTGTTTTTGCGGAAGCTCACCAGGATGGCTGGCACCTGATCGTCGCCATTGCCGATGTCGCGCACTATGTCACCGAAGGCTCCGCCCTTGATCGCGAGGCTTATCTGCGCGGTAATTCGACCTATTTCCCCGACCGCGTCGTGCCGATGTTGCCAGAGGCTTTGTCGAACGAATTGTGCTCGCTTAAACCCAATGTGGACCGCGCCTGCATGGCCGTGCATATGTGGATCGACCAAAAGGGCGAGCTGACCAAATGGAAGTTCGAGCGCGGCGTGATGCGCTCGCACGCGCGCCTGACCTATACCCAAGTCCAGCACGCGATGGACGGCAAGCCAGACAAGACCACCGCGCCGCTCCTTGAGACCATCATCAAGCCGCTTTACGGCGCCTATGCCTGCCTGATTGCCGCGCGCACAAGGCGCGGCACGCTGGAGCTTGACCTGCCCGAACGTCAAGTCGTCCTCGACAAAACGGGCCACGTCAAAGCCATCGTGATGCGCGAGCGTTTCGACAGCCACAAGCTGATCGAAGAGTTCATGATCTGCGCCAATGTCGCGGCGGCGGTTCAGCTTGAAGGCAAGGGCGGGCTGTGCCTGTACCGCGTGCACGACAAACCCTCAGAGATCAAACTGGAGACTCTGCGCGACTTTCTGGACAGTATCGGCATCAAGCTTGTTCCTGCGCGGCAAATGCACCCCAGCGTCCTGACGCACATCCTTGAAAACGCGGCGGGCACCGAGCACGCCGCCGTGGTCAACGAAGTCATGCTGCGCTCACAAGCGCAAGCCGTTTACAGCCCCGAGAATATCGGCCATTTCGGCCTTGCGCTCGCCAAATACGCGCATTTCACCTCACCGATCCGCCGCTATGCCGACCTGCTGATCCACCGCGCACTTGTGAGGGTCTGTGATCTTGGCAAGGACGGACTGTCCGATGAAGCCGTCGCCATACTCGACAAGAAGGGCGAGCATATCTCCGGCACCGAACGTCGCTCCTCTACCGCCGAGCGCGATGTCGTGGACAAACTGACGGCTCTCTTCCTGCAAGACAAAGTCGGCGCGACGTTTGAAGCGCGGATCAGCGGCGTAGCCCGCTTTGGCCTGTTTGCCCGCCTGAACGAAACGGGCGCGGACGGGATCATCCCGTTCGGCTCCCTGCCCCGCGACTATTATGTTTTTGATGAAAAGAAACAGGCCCTGATCGGCGAGCGGCATGGCCGTATCTATCGCCTCGCCACGCCCATCACCGTGCGCCTTGAAACCGCCGACAGGCTGACGGGCGGGATGAGCTTTGCTATCGTCGAAGAAAACGACGGATCCCCAAAACCATCAAAGCCGTTCAGAAAAGACAAACGCCCCGCGACGCCATCCCCGACGGAACAGCGCAAAAAAGGCGACAAAAACAGGAAAAACGAAAAGGCGGAGAAGTCAGAGAAGGTCAAAAAAACGGTAAAGAACGACAGAACCCAAAAGCGCAGAAAAAGCGAAAAGCCGGTTAAGCAAGCCCGGAAATGAAGCAACGCACGAGCCGCCGCCCCCTGCCGTCATCGCGAAGCCCCGAAGGGGCTGTGGCGATCCAGTCCCCAACTCTCAAGCACCAGGACTAGATTGCCGCGTCGCTGCGCACCTCGCAATGAAGTGCATGCGTGTCTTCCGAGCACCGTTGGCGTTAAACCTTCTCAACCTGAGCGTACTCAAGCTCGACAGGCGTCGCGCGGCCAAAGATCGAAACGGCGACCTTAAGGCGCGATTTGGATTCATCCACATCTTCGACAACGCCATTGAACGACGCGAACGGCCCGTCACAAACGCGAACCTGCTCACCGACTTCAAAGACAATCGACGACTTGGGATGCTCAAAGCCTTCCTGAACCTGATTAAGGATGCGCTGGGCTTCCTTTTCGGAAATCGGCGAAGGCTTGCCGCCGCCACCCAAAAAGCCCGTGACCTTGGCCGTGTTCTTGACCAAGTGCCAGCTTTCGTCCGTCAGGTCCATCTTGATCAGGACATAACCGGGGATGAACTTGCGCTCGGACGTAATCTTCTTGCCACGGCGGACTTCGACCACTTCTTCGGTCGGGACGAGGATTTCAGAGAAGAAATCTTCCAAACCCTTCTTGATCGCGGTTTCGCGAATCGTCTGGGCGACCTTTTTTTCAAAGCCTGAATAAACGTGAATCACATACCAACGCATCGCCATTTTAAAATCTCCACTCCTTACGAGGTCATGCCCAAAATACGGCTGATGACAAACCCAAGCATGCCATCCACTAGAAAAAAGAAAAGGCCCGCCACAACGGCCATCACAACGATCATCACCGTCGTCAAAACCGTCTCCTTACGGGTCGGCCATGTGACTTTGGCAACTTCACGGCGCGTTTCGCGGAAAAACTCGACTATATTCGCCATCTTCGCTCCTTTGCGACAGTAGCGGGGCAATGGCAGGAGTGGCAGGCTTCGAACCCGCAGCCTTCGGTTTTGGAGACCGACGCTCTACCAATTGAGCTACACTCCTAAAAGGCCCCTCAAAGTGCCCAAAACGGGCACTTCTTTCAAACGCTTCTTCAACCCACAAATCGCCGTCCGGCGGATCACGACGGACAAAGGCAACGCTTATGTAGGGAACACCCTGATTCTTACCCCATAGAAACCCAAAAGAAAAGCAAAAAATTGCCTTATGGGCCAACTGGTTGAAAAAAAAGGGCGCAGTTCATCCGCCGATTTTCTTCAGATCAACGATCAAAGCACGATCGCAATTGAGAGTCCCGAGAAGATGCGCGTGACCTATGACGCGCCGGACGAAAAATTCATCGTGGCCGACGGCTCGATGGCTCACATGTGGGACGATGAGATGGGCCAGCAGCTTGTCGGTGTGTGGGCGTAAGAAGATGGGGCTTGCTTAATCCCCCTTCGTTAGCAAGACAGGGCATAGCTTGGAAGATAAAAGGTTCGCAAAAACGGCGTTGCCATAAACGTTCAAATGACCTTGGCCGGATTCATGACCATACCCGAAATAGTAGGTTTTATCGGCCAGCGACTTGGCGTGAAATTCTTTTCTGACGTCCAGAACGGGAACGTTCAGCCGCGCCGTTGCTTCATGCCATTTGATCGCCCCGTCTTTCTCGATGTCGGGCTCATCGCCCGTTTCTGTTTCACCGCCAGCAGGCGTGAGAACGATAAAGAGAGGAACGCCTTTTGCCCTTGTCATTTTAACAAGGCCCTCAAGAACCTCAAAACGCGTTTGCCAATAATGCGTGCGAGAAACCGGATCAGAGGCCTCTGGCTGCTCTTTTGCTTTCCCGACAAAAGCTACGCGCCTGTACTCATTCAAATATTGGAGAAGACGGAAATGATCGGAAACCTTCTGAAAGAGCGTATAGATCCATGAGGCCCTCATTTTATAGTCCGTGCGGTGCAGGAACGGAGCCTCAACGATGGGCTGCCCGTCTTGCGTGAACCGTATGTCCGGCGCTTTTCGCGAGCCTGTATCAAGCTCGTTGTTAAAAGGATAAAGCACAACCTGCAAGAGGATCAAATCCGGTTGATTTTCTGTCAAGACTTTTTGGAGAAGCAGAAAGCTTTGCTCAAGCGAATACCCATCGACGCCATAATTTACGGTTTCAACTTTTTCATTTTTCAAACACGTGTTCAGGGCCGTTTCAAGTTGTTGCACATAGCAAGCGTCAGTAGGAACCTGAGCACACATTGTAAATGAGTTGCCAAAAACGGCGATACGTTTGGTCTGCGGAGATTTGACCGGACTATGCTCAATGTCATGGAATCCAAGACGGTTTAATTTTAATTGACTGAACCCTTCGCGCGATTGAATGCCCTCGACATAAGGACGTCCGCCATACCCGATTTCCGGAATGCCCAAGGCATTTTGAAGCGGACCATAACCCAAGTAGGAGACACAGCCGTACCCGACAAGCCTTAAACCCAGCTCGACAGTCAAGGCGCCGGAAAAGAGGCCTAACATCAAGAAAAACAGAACGGTTCCGCACCGCTTAATCTGTGCTTTGATGTAGACCTGTTTAAAAATTGAAGTAAATGAAAGGCGAGGCCGCATTGCGCACTCCTGTTACAGAAACGATAAAAATTACAACGAAAATCGTCAGCCCCAGAATAAAGCTTGCCTTCTGGAACCGACAATGGAAAAGGTTGCGTTGTTGAAGCCAGCCCACAATCGTTTGCGCGTTCGGCGCAAGGAAAACGACGGGAAAAAGAAAGGCGATCCACCACCAGGCCTCGTTCCCGAGATGAGGCAGGACTCCCGCAGGAATGTCTTTTTGCCAAACACCGGATGACAAATCTGACGAAGGGGACATCATGGTGTGCAAAATATGAAGAGCACTCTCTAAATCGTTGGCGCGGAAGAAAACCCAAGCCACCATCACCGCAAGCATTGTGACAACGTTGCCGGAGATTTTGAAAACCAGCGTGTCTGCATAGTTCCGGAGTATTTTAATGCTGCACAGCGCATGGTTGAGAATGAGGTAGGCCCCATGTAACCCGCCCCAAACGAGATAGGTTGCTCCGGCACCGTGCCAAAGACCGCCCAACAACATCGTCACGAACAGGTTAACATAGCGCAGGGCCGGGCCACGACGGTTTCCACCCAAAGGGATATACAGGTAATCCCGAAGAAATCTGGAAAGCGTCATATGCCATCGATGCCAGAATTCAATGATACTCGTCGATTTATACGGTGAATTGAAATTCAACGGGAGTTCAATATTAAACATGCGCGAGAGGCCCAGAGCCATATCGGTATAAGCAGAGAAATCAAAATAGATTTGCAAGGTATAGGACAGCACACCGATCCAAGCCGAAGAAAAATCAAGGTTCGACAGGTTTCCATCAAATGCCGGAGAAACGAACAACGCTACGCTATCTGCAAAAACAACCTTCTTGAAAGCACCAATGAGAAAAAGAAGGCCGCCACTGATCAAGTTCGGACCGAGCACCCTTTTTACGCCGTTCGCGAATTGAGGCATCATCTCGGCATGATGAATGATCGGGCCAGCGATTAAATGTGGGAAGTACGTGACGAAGAGGAGATAGTTGTTAAAACTGGCTTCTTTTGCTCTTTTTGAATAGGAGTCGACCAGAAACGCGATCTGCGTGAACGTGAAAAAAGATATGCCCAACGGAAGGGTAACAGAGAAAGACCAGTCAGGACGGTCTCCTAAAAGGGCAGCCGTTCCGACAAGCCAGCCCGCATACTTAAAAAAGATCAGGCACGCGAGATTTGTGCCAAGCCCTAAAAATAAAAGTAATTTTGATCCGCTCAGGGCAATCGCTTTTCCAACAAAGAAATTAAAAACGATGGACAGGAGAAGCAGCGGCAAAAAGCGAGGGTCCCAGTAGATGTAAAAAACGATGGAACACAGCGCGAGGAAAAAGATACCGGCTTTCGGCGCAATTTTTGAGATAAGAAAATATCCGAATAGAGCTATAGGTAAAAACTGCAAAAGAAAAGGAAATGAATTGAAAAGCATTTGTTACCCCTATTGTATATCCACCGCACTTGAAGAATTGGGCACTATACCCCTCGCACTTGAAGAGTTGGCGTTAAGGGGTTGTTAAGGCGGGCGTGATTCAAGCTATTTATGGGAACACTGCTGACGCCGGAACAAAGGAACACGCTGCTGTACCGCCATCGTGGCGAGG
>JAQUHK010000192.1 GCA_028683655.1 Alphaproteobacteria bacterium | reverse complement strand
ACCTCCGGTACGATTGCCTCTCAAGAAGGAGAGTACGTTAGTTATCTCGGACACGTTGTGGCCGTCAAGATTATCGACCACTTGGCCGAAATGAGGCAGCGAGAAAACTTGACACAGGAGGAAATCCTTGATAAGGTGAAATCACCGGAACTTGCTATCAAGGCAAAAATTATCTGTGCTGATCCGGGAGGCACAGAGGTTCATGTCAACATCTCCAGGTTTAGATATCCGGACATGTCCGACGAAATCCACGAGATCGACAGTAAGGGAGTCTTCGCCATTCACGCAGAAGGTATCGCTAACGCCGGGTTCGGCCCCGCCATCCAAGCCCACACCCTGACCACAATCAAGTTGGAAGAAGCATAACCTTGGAACGCACACTCGACTTCTTCTCCCCTCCGGAGAACATCAAGGGTCGCACTGTCTTCATCGGCATCGACCCTGGAGTCACTACAGGACTGTCAGTGATGATAGTCAGTGACATCTCTAAGGGGGTGGAAGGAGTTGTGGCGTGGGGTTCTGACCAGTTGAGTTACGGCGGTTCAGGCAACATCACCGACCTTTACACCGGAGACTCCTCTTTTCCCGAGCAGGAGATCAGCCAGAAGATCGGAGAGGCAATCAAGGCATGGGCCAAGAAGAACCGGGTGATCGTCGCGATTGAGGACTTCATCATCCGACAGAAGAACTCTAGTCGAAACTTTCTTTCCCCGGTCCGCATCACCGCCGCAGTGATGCAGGAGATTTTTAATAGCGGACTCAACATCTCGGTTACCTTTCAGTCACCCTCAGACGCAAAGGGAACCTGCAAAGACGAAAGGATGGACCTGTGGGGGTTCCCAATCAAAACACTGAAGGACCGGCACAGCCGGGACGCAGACCGACATTCGATTCTCTGCTTGCGGAGGATGATGGCAAATCCCGCTCTGCAGAAGGATTTGTTATCCGTCCCATAGAGATCATTAGGCTTCTCGGCTATCACAGAGGGCACCCAAGGATCTTTATGCAGATCGGCAGGGCAGCAACCAAACTCGGCATCTCCATGCACCAGTGGTCCTCTCGCAAGGGCTATCTGGTGCATGATGCTATCCAGATCTTCGAGATCGTAGCAGAGAAGAACAACAAGAGGTATAAGATCCACCGACTCCCGTGGTTCGAGATCGAGATGCTTGGTGCGGCCCGAGATCTGGGTGGCGACGGGATTACATTCTCTGAAGCCGCAAAGATCCTTGGTATCCCGGAATTAACTAAGCAGGGGGACCGCTCCGGAGCGGTCTTCCCCTTTGAAAGGCACTCTAAGCAACCGCTGTACAGGCCTTGGCTAAGACAGGCCATCGCACACGTAGACGACGTAAGGAAAGCATACGATGGAATTTCATGAGACCGTTGACCCGCGCGAAGCATTTAAGGCGATCGGGCAGGACATCGACCGAGACATTAAGGCCGATATTTTCGGCATGAAGGGCACAGAAAGCGTGTCGTGGCTCATGAAGGAGCCACACGGGGCAGAAGAGATCCTTATGAACGCCTACGAGCGGTTCCGCAGCCTGGGGATCACCCTCACGATGGAGGCCGACAAGCGTGAGGTTTCGGTCTCTGATGTCCTCAAGGCTATGGAAGTGAGGATGAGACGTGGGAACCCCACCATGCGGTGATCGAACAGAACTTTTCGAGCCTTACAAACTCCCTTGGGAGTCTTTCGAGCAGCGCGGCGAACGGATGGAACGCGCTCAGCAGGTTTGTTCCCGCTGTCCACTACGCAATCGTGTCGATTGTTTGCTCACCGCCAGAGAGTCTAAGTTGACAAGAGGTGTGTGGGGAGGTAAGATCATCACTGAAACGACACGAAGAGAGGAAACAATTGATGTTCGGTTACGTTAAGGACTACATTCGCAAGGGCTGGGAGGCCCCTATCCCGCTTCCCAACGGGGCCAAGTACCCTCCCCGCACCGGCATGACCGGACGCATCCCCCGCCTTGACCGCTCTACAGTTAAGGAGGCCTGGGACGCAACCTCAGATGACTCCAACATCGGCCTGCGGATGCAGGTGTCAGGCGGGTACGATGTGGTCGGCCTGGACGTTGACCACTACGGCTCCAAGCAGGGAATGACCTTCTTCCGGGAACTGATGGCAGAACTCGGAGAACTCCCGCTTGAGGAGATCCCGCGCTCAACCCGCCGTGGTGTGGACAGCGACTCCGCACAGTACTTCTTCTTGGTCCCCAAGGGGGAAGAGTGGAACGCCAAGGTCTGCGCTGACGTGGACGTGGTCCAATTCGGACACCGCTACAGCGCCGTCTGGCCCTCTGAGGTCGAGGGTGAGCAGTACAAGTGGTACATCGGAGACGAAGAGACCGACATCCCCAACGTCAAGGACCTGCCGGTCCTGCCGGAGAACTGGGTCCGCCACCTTCGTCGTGACACCAAGGGCCGACGAGGCTCTGGAGAGCGCAAGGCCATCGGCGGTTACCGTGGCGCTCTTGATTGGCTCCGCGAAAACATCTCCGGGTGGGACGTGGAGACCGACAGTGACGACCCTAACGTGACGATGTCCCCAGCAATGCGTGACGCATCGACCTCAGACAAGTTCGTGGAGAACCTGTCCGCCAACGCGCACGACACGATGATCTCCGCCATCCACTCGGTGGTCATGCTCGGTACCGAGGGTCACCACGGCCTGAAGGCTGCGATCCATCATATCCGCACCCGCTTCATGAACGAAGTTCTCGACCAGCGAGGTCCGAACTGGCGCTCCGACGACATCGCCACAAGCGAGTTTGAACGTGCAGTGATCTCCGAGGTGGAGAAGATCGCCGGTGAGGTCGAACGAGGAGAGGTCCGGATTATCAG
>JAQUHK010000191.1 GCA_028683655.1 Alphaproteobacteria bacterium | reverse complement strand
TTCGACGGCCCGCACGGCGGCCTCAAGCACGCCCGTGTGTCCGACCATATCGGGATTGGCAAAGTTCAGAATGATGAGATCAAAGCTGGCGGCTTCAATGGCGGCAACGACTTTGTCCGTCACGATACCCGCCGACATTTCCGGCTGAAGGTCATAGGTCGCGACCTTGGGCGACGGCACCATGATGCGCTCTTCGCCATCATAAGGTTCCTCGCGCCCGCCGTTAAAGAAGAAGGTGACGTGCGGGTATTTCTCTGTCTCGGCAATGCGCAGCTGTTTCAAGCCCGCCTGCGCCACGACTTGCCCCAAACTGGCTTCGATAGCCTTGGGCGGGAACAGCGTGGCCATCAATTCCCCCAAGCGAGCGGAATACTCGACCATGCCCAAAGCGGCTTCGAAGAAGACAAGCGTCTTGCGCTCGAACGCGTCAAAGGAGGGATCGAGCAAAGCCGTCAGGATTTCACGAGCGCGGTCAGCGCGGAAATTGGCGAACAGAATCCCGTCGCCGTCCTTCATACCCGTATAGCCCTTCATCACAATCGGCAGGACGAACTCGTCATAAACGCCGTCGGCATAGCTGGACTCGACCGCTTCCATGGCATCCGGCACCACGGCACCCTCGCCGTCCACCAGCAGGCGATAGGCCTTCTCAACCCGCGCCCATCTTTTATCGCGATCCATGGCGTAATAGCGGCCACACAGCGTCGCCAGCTCGACCTTGCTGACGTCCGCCAGTTCCTTTTGAAGATGCCCGATCTGGCTCGCCGCGCTTTGCGGGGGCACGTCGCGCCCATCCAAAAAGGCATGGACACGGACATGCAGGCCCTCTTTGGAGAGAATCTTGGCCAAGGCGATGATATGATCGCTATGCGCATGCACGCCACCGTCCGAGGCAAGGCCCATCAGGTGAACCACCCCGTGGCTCTTTTTCATCTTGGCCACAAAATCGGCCAGAGCGGGATTGCGGGCGAGTTCCCCCAAGGCAATGGCCCGATCAATCAGTGGCAAATCCTGATAGACCACGCGCCCTGCCCCAAGGTTCATGTGCCCGACCTCGGAGTTCCCCATCTGGCCCTTTGGCAGCCCGACATCCTCGCCGCTGGCTTCCAAAAGCGCGTGGGGACGACTCGCCCACAACTTGTTCCAGACAGGCATGGCGGCAACGCTCAGCGCGTTATCGTCCGCCGGGGCGCGATAGCCAAACCCATCCAGAACGCACAGCATAACGGGACGGGGGCGTGTCATCGTATTGGTCATGGTGATATCCCTGATTCTTAATCACCTAAGATTAAACACTTTTTACTACCGCGTCACCCCCGAAGACGGCGATGATGTCTTATCAGCCTACATGCTGCAACGCTCCTTAACATTTTAGCCGTTATACTGTTATAGTCTTGGCATCTGGGGTTCCTCACGCCCAACCGCTTCCGCCCCTCTTCTCATCCCAAAGGAGCTTTTCCATGACCAAATCCCTCTTGTCTTTCTTGTTGCTCTTTTCCTTTTTATTGAGCTCCGGTGCCTTTGCCGAGCCAACCCATCTGGCTATCCATGGCTCTACCGTCTTCATTGCCGCCGCGCTTGCCCCCAACAAGGCCACGCTTGAAACAGAAACAGGCCTCACACTCGATATTACCGGCAACAGTGCGGGCGAGGGCGTCGAAGCTCTTGCGAAAGGCGAGACGACGCTTGCGATGATTACGGGTTCACTTGAGGATGTTGCCGCCAAGGTCAATGCCAAAAAGCCGGGCCTCGTCGATCCGGCCTCGCTTAAAGCGCACGAGATCGGGACAACGCGCGTCGCCTTTGCCATTCATCCGTCCAATCCCGTTACCGCGCTGGACAAGACGCAACTTGTCCGCATCCTTAAGGGCGAGACCACAAACTGGAAAGAGGTTGGCGGCGAAGACAAGCCCATCATTCTTGTCACAGGCATCGCATCAACGGGTCTGAGAACCGCCGTTGAAAAGGAGTATCTGGGCGGCGCATCGGTGACGAGCAATGCCAAGACGCTGATGAACTCCGCCTTGATCGGGACGCTCGTCGAGAAGGCCCCCAACGCGCTGGGCATCCTTGTCGTGGATATGCTCCGCCCGTCGATGAAGGAAATCACCATAGAGAACCCAGAGCCGATCAAGCTGGCCTATGTCACCAAGGGCGAACCCTCGGCGGCGGCTAGCAAGTTGATCAGCGCGACGACGAAGCTGATGAAGAAATAAGGATCAGTCCCTGTGGTAAGGGTGACCGCCCAGAATCTGCTGGGCACGATAGAGTTGTTCGATCAGCATAACACGAACCATTTTGTGCGGCCATGTCTTCCGGCCTAACCCCAACGTGAAGTCGGCGCGGGCGCGGAGCTCGTCGGTGACGCCGTCCGCGCCGCCGATGATAAAAACCAGCTCCTGCGCCTGCCCCTGCCATTGCTCCAGCTTCGTGGCCAGTTCGCGGCTGGAGAGGTCTTTGCCCCGCTCATCCAAAAGGATCACCCGCGCCTTGGCGGACACAGCCTCCAGCAGGGCCGCATTTTCCGCTTTCTGGGTCGGCGCGGTCAGCTCGCGCACCGTAAAGGGGCAGGTCAGCCGCTTGGCATAATCGGCGCAAAGCTCGCCATACGCCCCGCGCACCTTGCCGATGGCCAGAAGCGTGATTTTCATCTCACGACTCTTTCTTCTCCGGCGACCAGACATCCTCGATCTGATAGAAGCTGCGCACCTCGGGGCGGAAGATATGGATGATCACGTCACCGGCGTCTATCAGGACCCAATCCCTTTGCTGCACACCTTCCACACGGAGCCGCTTGACCCCCAGCTTGAAGAACGCCTCGCGCAGGTATTCGGCCAGCGCACCAAGCTGGCGAGAC
>JAQUHK010000064.1 GCA_028683655.1 Alphaproteobacteria bacterium | reverse complement strand
CGTATTTCATTTACGCTTGCCCGTTTTCGGAGCTGCGGCCAGATACTTCGCCTCAAGCGCATCAAAGACCGTATCCATAGCCTGCCCACGTCAAGCGTGCATATCCTCAATCCCGCGCATCACGGCACGATAATCTTCAAGCTCAGCCAGATCGGACAACAAGGCTTGATAGGATTTGACATCCTGAACGACAAGCTCAGCCTTTCCATTCACCGTCAAAACAGAAGGACCCCCTGTTTTCTTAAGCCGTTTGGCATAGGCCTTTGCATTACGAAGAAAATCCGTGAATGAATGAATTTCATTCAGATCGACGCCGCCAATTTGAAGCATAGGAACCTCATAGAATAAACATAGTTTTATATGCTATATGAAGCACCCCACCACGGCAACAAAAAAGGGGCGGCAAAGCCGCCCCTTCCCTCTCCCTCCCCGCACACTCAAGGTGCAGGGGAACATTGATCCTTACAGTTTTTTGTGAGCCCGCCGTTAACCATAGTTTTTATTTGACGCGCCGCCCGCGCCTTTCATACAAAGGGCCGGTTCTTTTAAGAATATTTTATAAACTGCGAGATAATGCAAACTCATGTCCCTTTTTACTGCCGAAGAAACTGCTGCAAGACTTCAGGACCCGAACACGGATCACAGCTTCACCTTGGCTCATATGGACGTGGAGAATTTTCACTTCGCCCCGCGTATAACCGATGAGGCCCCTGCACCTATAGTAACAACGGGGCTTCAAGGTTGTGGCATTCCTCTTTACGGTATGTTGTGTTTCGATGAAGCGGACTACCTGTTCGCCCTGCATGAAGGCTGCGCGCCTATCATCGGAACAGACCTTCTGACCCCTCTCAATTTTCTAGACTTAAACAAAACCCATGGCCTCGTCGGCACCTATGCCCACATCAACGGGCGACGGATGCCCATCTCCTCTCACGATTTTGTCGAGGGGCAAGATCATACAGCAACCCTTCTCGACGACCCCGAATTTCCAACTCTTATCTTCGATCCAAAGAACAAGTTATTCCAATTGAGCAGTGGACAAAAACTTCAAGCAAGAGAGAAAATAACTATTGATCCTGTCACTGGTCGAATCTGGCGGGGTTTTATCAACGTCATTCCTCCCACCCCGTCCGCTCTATTGCTTGAGACACATCTGACAAACACTTTGGGAAACCCAACTCTCCCCTCGATCGGATTTCCTATTTCAGATTGTAAGGCCCCCTACCTTGCCTACAAACTACGCAAACACCTTCGGGAAATTCCAACAATCGGCCTTTTGCGAACAGAAAAGGCTCTCGTTCAGTACAGACGAAACAAGAGGCATCGCGTCCCCTTGATGACGGACTTGATGGCAAAGTTTCCGATGGGACATTTTTCCTCATGGGAAGTTGGCGACTTAACAGAGTGTTTTGAAAACACAAACTACCGCCTTATCGATTTAACGCGCCTTCCAGAACTTTTGAGCGACCACACACCAGAACAAATTCAAAAAATCACAAAAGAAATTCACATCTTCCAAATCAATAGCGTCTTAGCCACTTTTGATGCGTTAAGAAGGTACGTGCCTCACGCCAAACACCAAACCATCGTCGTTCCAAACGTCGATGATGGCAATCAAGCCGTGAAGATGCGTCGCTATATAGAGCAAGCGGCGGCAACGCAGAATGCAAGCAATTACATTCATGTCGGTTTCATGATCGAAACGCCGGAGGCCCTGACCAACATCGCGGATATTGTGCCGCACGCCTCTTCCCTGTGCATCGGCTCGAACGATCTTGTGGCACGATTACTTCAAACCTCGCGCGAGGTTTTGATGCGAACGGCTCCCTATACATCCTTTATGTCGCCGAAAATTCAAATCCCTCTGCGCTACGCGCTGAAAACCGCAAAACAAATCAACTCGACTATCAAAATCAATTTTTGTGGTGCCCACACCGATGGCACCTATATCCCCGCCACCGACGCAGCCCTATCCATGGGCGCAACCATGCTGACCATCCCACCCCATATGAACAACGTCCTGCGCACCCAAGCTGCTATTCTGCGTTTTAAGGCAAAACGAAAATTGGGAATGGCTGTTCCCTGACAACACAAAAAAGGGGCGGCAAAGCCGCCCCTTCCCTAAATGCCAAATGCAAGATGCCAAATGCTTCTTCTTAATACCCACCCACCAGCAAATTCTTGAGGACGTGCATCTCTTCCAACGCCCTGCCTGTGCCGAGGGCGACGCAGGAGAGCGGGTCTTCGGCGACGGAGACGGGCAGGCCCGTGGCGTGGCGCAGGACGAGATCGAGATTGCGCAAAAGTGCGCCGCCGCCTGTCAGCACGATGCCCTTATCGACAATATCGGCGGCAAGTTCGGGCGCGGTGTTTTCAAGCGCGACCTTCACGGCTTCCAAAATCGCACTGACGGGCTCGGAAAGACTTTCGGCAATCTGGCGTTCGGTAATCACGATTTCCTTGGGCACGCCATACATCAAATCGCGGCCCTTGATCTCGGACACGCGGCCTTCGCCATCTTCGGGAGGCGCGGCAGAGCCGATTTCTTTCTTGATACGTTCCGCCGTCGTCTCACCGATCAGCAGATTGTGATAGCGGCGGATATAGTTGATGATCGCCTCGTCCAGCTTGTCGCCACCCACGCGCACGGAGCGCGAATAGACAATGCCGCCCAGCGAGAGCACCGCGACTTCCGTCGTGCCGCCACCAATATCGACGACCATCGAGCCTGTCGGCTCTGTCACAGGCAGGCCCGCGCCAATCGCGGCGGCCATCGGCTCTTCGATCAAAAAGACGCGACGCGCTCCGGCAGACTCGGCAGATTCCTGAATCGCGCGACGCTCCACCGCCGTCGATCCCGACGGGATGCAGATGATGATCTGCGGGTTTGCAAAACTGCGGCGATTATGCACTTTGCGGATGAAGTGCTTAATCATCTCTTCCGCGACTTCAAAATCCGCGATCACGCCATCACGCATCGGGCGAATGGCTTGAATGTTTCCCGGTGTGCGGCCCAGCATCAGCTTGGCCTCATCCCCTACGGCCAAAACCTGCCGCTTGCCGCGCGTGTTGGCGATGGCGACCACGGACGGCTCGTTGAGCACGATGCCGCGCCCTTTCACATAAACAAGCGTGTTGGCGGTGCCCAGATCAATGCCCATATCGGCAGACAGGAAGCCTAACAAATTGGAAATCATGGATTTTACCTATCAAAGCGAGGGGGGGCCCTGCGCCCCCGAAACGAAACCTCTCCTTTTTCGCATTGTCAGCCTCTCTGTGCAAGAGGGCAGATACCGAAAACGGGGGAGAAGTCGATTTCTAGCTTCAAAATCATAGGCTTGTTAACCTTACCGCCTTCACTTTCAACATGTACCGCAAGCGGAACGCATGATAGAAGGGGGCACGTTAGAAACGCAACCGCTCAAAGGAGCCTTATCATGGGTGCCCTTATTCCTCCCAGCCCTTTGTCCGTTGCGCGTTGTGAGCCGTTTCTTTTTGGCCACGCGCGGCAGCCATCATCCCTTGACGTGACCGTTCAAGCCACATGCCCGATCTATATCTGGGACTCCTGCGCCTATTCGGCAGGGCCCCATATCTATCAACAAGCCCTGCGTACTACCCCCTTGTTTGACGTAGTGCAAACGGACGAGGCCGCCTACACCATCAAACAGAACCCTGACATTCCGCAAACAAAAGCGGATTTCCTTGTCCTGACCAGCGGCATCCCTCTGGGCAAAGTCAATATTCACACCCCTAAGACGGGAGCTTTTATCGAAGTGAAAGCCAATCTCGAGTCCTTGAGGGTAACGGCAGGCACCTCAAGCCACATTCGCCTTGAAGATTGTGCGATGACCTGCGCCCATCTTTGTGCCGGAGCCAAAAGCCGGATCGGCCTGCTCTGCCACGCGCAGGACATCACAACAAGTTCCGGCGTGCAGAGCCTTGTCGTAGCCCACCGACACAAAATCGCAAGATTGCAGGCCACGGCGGGCAACAATTCGACGGTTTACACCACATCCGTTGAATCCCTTACTGTCGCAGCACGGCCGAACGCCAACGTGATCGTCCATGCACATGACAGCGAACACACCGTTGTGCAGGCCCGCCAAGGCAGCACGATGATCGTTGATATGACCGGCAAGATTTGCAACTTCCACCCCAAGCTTCTTGGGGCCGGAATCATTGTCGGCTATGCCGATATGATAAAGATTTTTGACCCGAGCCAAATGCCTCCCAAAAAAGGTGGCAAAATTATCCTGCACACCAATCACCGACCTGCCCACCGCCTCCACAACGGTTGCCGCGAACCGCGCAAGGGAATTGTTTCTGTTCTAGTTTCCGCACCTTAAACGAAAGGAAAGCCCTATGTCTTTAAAAAATCCGCATCAGATTCCCTTGATTCGCAATGTTCCCAACCTGCCGCTTGGTAAGGACCTTATCTTGGTTCTGAACTTGACAGGAAAAGCACAGATTCACCCTCACTTACCCAGCTTTTCAGAGACATTGACGGCCATGAATGACGGGCCGGATGAAAATATCGAGATCAAAAGATACGGCAACCTTGTCGTGATTACGCAGCCAGAAGCTTCGTTATTCAATAACGGCCAGCAACCTTGTGTCGATATTTTTGTGCCTCATCAGTTCCGCCGTCTGACCATGAATCTTTCGGGAAATGCTGTCGTCTCTGGAAGCGCATTTCCCAACGCAACGGTTATCAAGGCACAAGACGATGCGGTTGCTTTCCTGACGACGGGGGATTGTTTTGCGGCCTTCAAAGACTTGGCCCATGCGGATATAACCATCAACCCTACCGAACAACTCGTAAATGGCCGCTATGTTGACGTAAGCCATGATCTTGTGCTTGTCTCACGCGGAGATAGCTTCAAAAGCTACGTCAATGTGATGGGACAAATTGGCAAGGCCTATATGCTCTTTACCAACGAAATGACGGGACATAACTTTGCTTATGCAGATGAACGCCACATCTTCACGCCCCCAACAAATGATCTAAACAACTTTATGATGCAAAGTCGTGTCGCACGAGCGGTAAGACACAAAACTTTCTCACCCGATGGTCTGCAACGTAAAGCCGCACAGATGTGGCGCGGGTTCAACGCTTGCGTGCGCAGCAAGGCCACTGCCAGACTGTAATCCCAATAGCCAAATGAACACACTTACGACGTCATTGCGAGGAGCGCAGCGACGCGGCAATCCAGTCCTCCTACTGGAAACTAGGGACTGGATCGCCACGCCAAGCAAGCTTGGCTCGCGATGACGGCAAGTTATTGTGGCTCACACGTCGATGCATTCACGAGCTGGTATCACTCGCTAGCCAGAGCGGTGACGGGGTCCATGTGGGCGGCTTTGCGGGCGGGGAGATAGCCAAACAACAGCCCCGTTGACACGGCGCAGGTGAAGGCCATCAAAATCGGCGGCAGGCTGAGGATGGCGCGGGTGCCCAGCGCATTCGCGCCCAAGGCAATCCCGACCCCCAAGGCTACGCCCACAAGGCCGCCCGTTACGCAGACAACAACGGCTTCAGTCACAAACTGCAAAAGAATATCGCGGGTGCAGGCTCCGGTTGCCATGCGCACACCAATCTCGCGCGTGCGCTCGGTAACACTGACCAGCATGATATTCATCACGCCAATGCCGCCGACCAAAAGCGAAATCGCCGCCACCGCGCCCAGCAAAACCTTCAGCGTGTTTTGCGTATCCGTCGCCATCTGGATGAAGGAAGCAGAGTTACGCACGGCGAAATCTTCGGTTTTGTGCCGCTCCATCAACAACGCCGTGATCTCTTTTTCTGTCTGCTCAATCTTGGCCATATCGACCGCCTGCGCCGTAATGCCGCTGAGATACGAACGCCCGAACAAGCGAACCGTCCCCGTCGTCAGTGGCACGAACACCACATTATCGCGGTCACTGCCCATCGGCGAGGCACCCTTGCCTTCCAGAACGCCGATAATCTCGAAGGGAATATTTTTGACAAGGAGCGTTTTGCCGATAGGATTTTCGCCATTCGGAAAGAAGTTCTTTTTCACCGTTTGCCCGATCACGGCGACGGGAGCCATGCGCTTGACATCCATCTCGGTGAGGCCGCTGCCCTCCACCACGTCCCAATCGTTGACCAGCGACATTTGATGATTGGTGCCATTCACCGACACGCTGGCGTCAATCTGGCCATAGCGGACGGTATAGCTGCCGCTACGCTCCGGCACCACGGCGCGGACATTCGGCAATTCGGCTATCGCCGTCGCATCATCGGACGTCAGCGTGGAAATGCTGGACGAAGGCCGCACCCCCGGAGCCCCCGGACGGATCATCAAAATATTCGTCCCCATCGCGGTAATCTGGTCCAGCACCTTTTGCTTGCTGCCATCCCCAATGGCGAGCATCGCGACAACCGAGGCCACGCCGATGATGATCCCCAGCAGCGTTAGGATCGTGCGAAACTTGTTCACGCGCAGGGCGCGGACAGCCATCTTGACGGCTTCCTGCATTTCATCGACGGGGCCGCCCTCGCCGACTTCCTCGCGCGGCAGCTTACTGCCCGATGCTGCGCCTTGCGTATCGCATCCCGTGTCCTTGATGATCTTGCCATCTGAAATATGAATCTGGCGGCGGGCGTGACCAGCGACTTTTTCATCATGTGTGATAACAATGACGGTGCGTCCTTCGGCATTAAGCTGGCGCAAAAGCTCCATCACCTCCGCGCCGCTTTTGCTGTCGAGAGCGCCCGTCGGCTCGTCGGCCAGCACAATCGCGGGATCGTTGACAAGGGCGCGGGCCACGGCCACGCGCTGTTGCTGCCCCCCCGAAAGCGCGCTTGGCCTGTTGCCCAGCCTCTCGCCAAGACCGAGCTTGTCAAGAAGCGCGGCGGCTTTAGCCCCGCGCTCGCCCTTAGCAAGGCCGGCATAAATCGCGGGCAGCTCGACATTTTCCTGCGCCGTTGCGGATTCCAGAAGATTATACCGCTGATAGATGAAGCCGAACGTGCGTGAGCGCAGCCGCGCCCGCCCGTCACGATCCAGCGTCGTGATTTCTTCACCATGGATGCTATAATTTCCCGCCGTCGGACGGTCGAGGCAACCAAGGATGTTCATCAGCGTCGTCTTGCCCGAACCGGACTGGCCCATGATCGCGACAAACTCGCCCGCCTGAATCTCCAGCGTCACCTCGTCCAGTGCCCGCACCAGCGCATCGCCCGCCGCATAGTGCCGGGAAATGCCGCGCAAGGAAATCAGCGCACCGGAAGAGACCGCCCCAGTGGCTGCGCCGTCGCTCATAGCCGCGCCCCCATCCCCGGCGGCATTGACGTCTTTTGCTTGCCATCCTTGCCCGAACCGCTCTTGGCCTCCAACCCGCTCTCCTCGGAAACCGTCACGCGCTCGCCAATCGACAAGCCTTGCTTGATTTCCGCCATTGCGCGGGTCATCAGGCCAATCGTCACCTCTCGCGGCTCAAGCTTGCCGTCGTCTTTCATAACGTGGACCTGATAGACCTTGCCCATCTCGCTGTCACGATCGGTATAGTGAAGCCCCAAGGCCCGCACGGGCAGCGTCACACTATCGTTCGCCTGCGCCACAATAAACGAAACTTGCGTGCTCATCCCGTTCATCAGCTGGCCGTCCTCGTTATCGACGTCGATCAGCGCATTATAAAGCACAACATCGTTGACGACTTCCGGCGTCGGCAAAATCTGGCGGATATGGCCTTTCCATTTGCGCTCCTGATCGCCCATTGTCGTGAAGCTGGACTCCATATCGGGCTTGAGCCGCATCACGTCAGCCTCGGCAATTTCGGCGCGGATCGTCATAACTTTCAAATTTGCAATCTGCAAAATCGTCGGCGTCGTCTGGTTCGCGTTCAGCGTCTGGCCTTCACGGGCGGTGCGGTCCGAGACGATGCCGTCCATCGGCGCGTAAATCTTGGTATAGCCAAGGTTGGTGTTGTCCTTTTCAATCGAGGCCTTCGCCGCCGCAATCTGGGCTTCCAGCGACTTGATTGTCGCCTCGGCCACCTTGAGAAGCTTGTCCTTCTCCTCGAAACTTTCCTGACTGATCGCCTTGGTCTTCACCAGCGTGACCGCACGTTCATATTGCTGGCGGTCATAAGCCGTCTGCGCCTGTTGTTGCGCCAGCTGGGCCTGAAGCGAATCCATCTGGGCCTGATCGCCATCAAGGATGGATTGATAGGTCTTGGGGTCAATCTCGGCCAGCAAATCGCCCGTCTTCACCTTGTCGCCAATATCGACATAGAGCTTTTTAATCTGGCCCGACACCTGCGCACCGACATCGACATAGTCTTTGGGCTCCAGCTTCCCCTGTGCCGAAACGGTATCAGTGATCGACCCGCGTTCGACCAAAACGGTCTCGCGCGTCTTTTCGACCTTTTGTTCCTGAAGATTATCGTAGGCGATCCACGCGCCGCCCGCCACGCCCAGCACGATCAAAAGTACGCTTATTTTCTTTGTCAGGCTTGTCATGGGGTCCAGTTTTCATCTATGGGAAACAGGCGGGGCTCTTCATACTATCCGCCTCCTCCTTTCACGACAAGGAATCACTTTTCCTGCATATGCCTTGAAACGGCCTTATTTCACAGCCGAAAGCACAAAGGAATCGACGGCCTTTGTGTAGTCTCCCTCAAGCCCCAGCGTCTCGTTCACCTCGTCATGCGGTAACGCCTCGGGCAATACGCCGACCTTCACCCCCATGATTTCCGCCTGTTGGGCAAAGGCGCGGGCTTGGTCACAAGGCTTGTCCGGCCTTTTGGTTGAACAGACCAACAGCATCGGCACCGCCGCGCCGCTCAGGTGATGGAACGGCGACGTCTTTTCCCAGAAAACGGGGTCCTTACCAAACGCCCTGTCGTAAAACGTCCAGTGGCTGCGGTTCATGATCTCGGGCACATCCAGTGCGCCACTGTCCAGCACGACGGTGCCGCGCCATGGCTTGATCCCTCCCCAGTCCTTATTATGCGGATCGACTGACAAAAGGGCCACCAGATGCGCTCCTGCCGAATGGCCCATCAACACAACTTTTGCAGGATCGCCACCCCACGAGGCCGCCTGTGCCTGCACATAAGCCAAAGCCTCGGCAACGTCCCGCGCCTGCCCATACGGATCGACCTCAGGCAGCATCCGGTAATTGACCGAGACGAAGATCATCCCGTTTTCCAAAGTGTGCTTGCCCTTATTCTCCACGACCTTCTTGCCGCGCTTGTCGCCGATCCGCCACGCGCCGCCATGCACCATCACGACAATCGGGGCCTGCTGGGCACCCTCAGGAATATAAACGTCAAGCCGCTGATCCTTCTGAACCCCATAAGCGCGATCCGCCAAAAGCCGCGCTGTCGGCAGTAACGAATCGCCCGCCTGCGTGCGCACGCTCAAGGCCGCCAAAGCATTGGACGATCCAATCAAACACAAAAAGGCACCCAGCACGGCAACGCTCAAGCAATTCATCGACAAACCCTCAACGCTTCGTCAAAAAAACAGCTAAAGAATGACAGCTCCGTTCATAAGATCAACTTGTTTTTGCCCTAATTCGCTGGCAGCATAAAGGACAGCAAAAACGCTTTGATGGAGATTCCGATGAACGCCCTGAAACTTTCCGTTCTGGCCCTGACCTTGTGTGCCGTTATGGCTGGCCCCGCCTTGGCCAAGAAGCCGGACTTTGTACAGAACGGCAAAGGCCATGAAGAAGAGTTTATGATCCACAATCGCGATAACCTGCCCATGCCACCGCCAGACCGTTTTGACGCCGCGATTGATCCGCACCAGCGCGAGCTTATGCAAGGCTATCTGGGCGAACGCTATCACAAGAAATGCCCGCCGGGCCTTGCCAAAAAGCATAACGGATGCGTCCCGCCGGGGCTCTCCAAGCAATATGTCGTCGGCGATATCCTGCCACAGGCTTATCAGCCCCTTCCCGATGTGCTTGTCAAAAGGCTGGGCCCGCCGCCACAGGGCACCTTTTATGCCATGGTGGATTCCGATGTCGTCCTTGTAGCCGAAGCGGGCAAGAAGATCCTTGATGCCGTCACCTTGCTGTCGGCGGTGAAGTAAATGACTCCTGATGCCGTTCTTGCCACACTTGGCACCTATCGCGAAACCGTCCTTGCCTTGCAGAAAATGCTGGTCGAGACAATTGCTCTGGGCCCCGAGAATGGCGGGGACGGTGAACGGGCCAAAGCCGACAAGATCAAAGCCTTTATGGCAAGCTTCGGCGCAAGCGAGATCACCGAATATCCCTCCCCCGATCCGCGCGTCAGCTGTGGCCATCGCCCGAACCTTCTGACCAAAATCGAAGGCGAGGACACATCACGCGCCTTTTGGATCATCGCGCATATGGATGTGGTGCCAGTAGGCGATGCAGCTCTATGGCACACGAAGCCGTTCGAGCTTGTTGTTGAAGAGGACGGCGATACCCTACGCGGACGTGGCGTGGAGGATAATCATCAAGGGCTCGTCAGCGCGCTTTTGCTCGCCAAAGCCCTGCACGAGACGGGCTGCAAGCCGCCGATTAATCTCGGCCTGCTTTTCGTCGCGGACGAGGAAACAGGCAACAAGCACGGCCTTGGGTTCATGACACAGTCCCATCCCGATCTGTTTGGGCCGGACGATCTTTACCTCGTCCCCGATTCAGGCCTCCCCGACTCCAGCCAAATCGAGATCGCCGAAAAAAGCATTTTGTGGATCAAGATCACCGTAAACGGCAAACAATGCCACGCCTCGATGCCCGATCAAGGGATCAACAGCCTGATGGCTGCCGCCGCCTTCATCGTGAAAAGCAACGCGCTGCACCAACAATTCGACGCGAAAGACCCGCTGTTCGGCAAGCTGGGCTCCACCTTCACGCCCAGCAAGATCGAAGCGAATGTCGAGAATGTGAATACGATATCGGGCCGCGATGTGTTTTATCTGGATTGCCGCATCTTGCCGCCCTATCCGCTAGACGACGTTATCACCGCGATCAAAGCCATCGGCACGGAAATCGAAAAACAGCACGGCGTAACCATCGACTATGATCTGGTCCAGCGCGTGCAGGCTCCGCCCGCCACATCCATGGACAGTGCCATCGTCACGCGCCTGATGAAAGCCATTGAAGAAGAATGCGGCACCATCGCCCAGCCCGAAGGCATCGGGGGCGGCACGGTGGCCGCCTATCTCCGCCGCCTTGGCCTGCCCGTAGCGGTCTGGTCGACAATCTATCACAACCCGCATCAACCCAACGAACGCGCCAGCATCACCAACACCCTGCGCGACGCCAAAATCATGGCGCGGGTTTTGTTCGGTTAAAGGGAAGCCGAAGGACCTTGAGCTGGCCTTCTGTTGCGCCTGACCAAAACACTCAATCCCGCTTGCCATACAGGGATCCGCTGTCTCAAGTCATCGAACCAGAAGGTGCGATTACTTTTATCATGGTGCGTCAACGGTGCCGCCGCACAAACGCCAGCCACAGCCGCCGTATAACCCGCCGCGCCGTCATGCCTGACACAGAAAGCCCGAACCCTATCGGTAAAGCCTTCGCGCGTTAAGGCGTGATGTGTCAGGTCAAAGCCAAGGTAATTCGTCGCAACCTTCACTTCCCCGGCCTTTTCTCCATCAAGGGCTGGACCGGTGGCAGCGGACAAACCGAAAGCAGCCGGATCATAGTCCGGTTCTGACATCGAGGCCCCGAAATGCAAGGCCGCCGTGATCACATAGGGCAAGACTCTGGCATCCGACGCATAAGGACTCGTCTTTTCCCAAGCCGCGCCGCAAACCAGCGCACGGGCCAGTGCCTCGGGCTTATCCCCCGCCTTCATCATCACAAAGGATCTTTGGCCACTGGCGGCTGCCCCCATCATATGACATACCGACATAGATGGCGGGGCCTTGGCACGGATCGTGTTGCCATAAAGATCGGTAGCCGAAACGCTCCCGTTATCC
>JAQUHK010000063.1 GCA_028683655.1 Alphaproteobacteria bacterium | reverse complement strand
AAGGCAGTCCGAAAAGGGGAAAGACAATGGCCAGAATAATCCCTATCCCCGATGGCATTTTGTCAAGATTGCCAAAGATGCCCGCCACGGCCATGAACTCCCAAAAACAGGCAAACGCCGTCCACGGAATGGCAAAGAAAAAAATGGGCATCGCCGCCCGCATGACACGCGCAGGAATGGGTTGCCCCGTCCACAGCAACCGCTCGTCCCCATCAAGACGCGCGCGCAGCGCGGCGGTCAGGTCTGGCGCGGACACAGCCTTCCTTGATGCGCTTTCCTTGGTCGTCTGTTGCCCTTTCTGGCTCTCTTTCTTTCGGTTCTCGTCGGGATCAAAAACGCTCATGACTGTCAGCCTTTCTTGAACAAAAAAAAGGGCACCGCAAACGCGATGCCCCTTTATGGCAAAACAAGAAGGCTCTTGTCTATTCCCGATCGGTCTGCGGACGCATTTCGGGGACCGTGGACTCGATGTTCGCATTGGCGCGTGAGCGACGCGAAATCGTTTGATAAGCAATCCGCGCATGGTGCGTGCAATAAGGCAAGCCTTCCTGCGTCTGACACCCACAGAAACGGAAATCAGGCGAACGAGGATCGCCGATGGGCCAGCGGCAGTGATGCTCGCCAGCCTTGGTGACAGGGATCCCTTCGCTGCGGCGGGCCGTTTCGATCGGGCGCAAAACCGGACGACGGACGATCGTCGTTGCCACTGAAGCGGGCTTGTCAACCGCCTGAACCGGCGGCATGGCCCGCAACATCGAGCGACGTTTACTGCTGACTTTATTGATCTTGGTCACGACGACACCGACCGTTTTGGACGGATGATCGACGCAGGCACGCGAAGCCGCCGCACAGGCGGACAGTTTCAGGCGGTGGGCTTTGCCGATCACCGCGTTGCGCGTGACGCCACCGCCGAGGTTCTTGGCGATGTCATTGGCACTGTACCCGTTGCCCCACATCTTCTTTAAGGTTTCAATTTGTTGCTCTGTCCAACCCATGGTGTGCAAGCTCCCTTGACGTAAGGTTTAAATCCCCTGAATGCCGCCCTTATCCTGTTACGTTTCCGAAAAAAGGCCGACAAATGTTAACCAAAAGCCCACGAACAGGGCACTAGATGTTGTGGCTAACGAGGGAAAGAGATACCAGATACGCTAAAATCTTTCTACCCTTTCGGTGTTTTTGTGGATAACCGCCCCCGCAGAAGGGCTCCCAAATTAACTAACTTCCTGATATATCCGCTCGTTTTCAGGCTGTTCACATGTGGACAAGGGTTAAAAAAAGGTTACCAGAAGGGGCCGACTGATTCGCTTATCCACAACTTTTTTGATCGCTCTAGCCCGTACCCCCCTCGCCCGCGCCCGTTTTATCCGGTTTCAAGTGACCTTCGGGGCCCGCTGTGCTATGCTCCGGCCACTTTCAGGTTAGGACTGGTTCTTCACAACAACAAAAAGGTTGCGTGATGGTCTGTACTGCCCTTGATCTGGCTTGCCTTGAAGCTTCGGGCCAGATCCCGCCTCTCCCGCCCGAGGCCTATACCCCTTCCACCCTCCGCTTGCTTAAAAACCCGCGCATTGCGCTGGCGAACGGGCAGTCTCTTCTTGTGCCGCATTGTGACCATAACTGGATGGTCGATCCCAGCATCATCGCGGCCATGCACTATATTTGCCAATGTTTTCTTATCGCCGAGAAAAAAGACCCCAAGGTTGCATGGCGCAAATACGGCAATATCCGAAGCGAAACGCACTATGTCGAAACGGCGGATCTAGCGGTCAATCTGCATATCACCAATCAATATCCGTTCAATGTAAAAGCCTATATCGCGCTCACCCATGACCTGTTTGAAGATTTAGGCCCCCTGATCCCCGAACTCACGCCCGCACGTTTTGTTCATGCGACATGGAAGGGCGATCCCAAATACAAGCCAGTCCTGATTAAGGCCCTGTCGCTTTTGACAGACGATAAATCGCTCAAAGGCTGGGATCGCCACCGCGAACAAGTACGGATTGCGAATACCGACCCGACGGGGCTTGTCGCGCCCGTGCGTTTCCCCGACAAGCTCACTTCCCTGAACCGTGATGTCTGGACGCTTTTGTCCGGTATTATCCCCTTTGGCGACAGAGAACGCTTTTTGACGCATCATTACGAACGCCGCGAAGTTGTCCAAGGCATGAAGGGGATCTCGCCACGCCTGATGCGCTGGTTCGACCGCCTGATGGTCAAAGCAGACTGTGTGATCGACGCGATGCAGAACGGCGTTAACCTTGAGGGAGCGCGCAACGATTTCCTTGACCCGCTTTATTCCGTTTTTCCGGCGACGCCAGAGCTGCGCATGACCCGCCGGACGCTGGCCGCCCTTGCTCCGCAGGCCGCAACGCTCTAAACTCGGCCCGATTCGCCGCCTTGTCACCCATTGGCAGGAGCGGCTTGATATTTTTTCACTTCTCATACAAGTGCCGAGAACAATGTCCGATCTTTTTCCGTCTTCTTCCACTGCCCGCAAGGCCGACTCCTATGACGCCAATGATATCGAGGTCCTTGAGGGGCTGGAGCCTGTGCGCCGCCGTCCGGGTATGTATATCGGCGGCACGGACGAAGCCGCCCTGCACCATCTTGTCGCTGAGGTTCTGGATAACGGCATGGATGAAGCCGTCGCGGGCTATGCCAACCGGATCGAGATCAAGCTTTGTGACAATAACACGGTAACGATCTCGGATAATGGACGCGGCATTCCGGTGGACAATCACCCGAAGTTCCCCGGTAAGTCTGCGCTGGAAGTCATTTTGACGACGCTGCATTCAGGCGGAAAATTCTCCGACAAAGTCTATCAAACCTCCGGCGGGTTGCACGGGGTCGGCATTTCGGTCGTCAACGCGCTGGCCGAAGAGTTGATCGTCGAGGTCGCCCGCGACAAGCAGCTTTTCGTGCAGACTTATTGCCGTGGCGTGCCGCAGGGCAAATTGAAGAAAATGGGTGCAGTCAACCGGCGCGGCACAACCGTCACCTTCCGTCCCGATCCCGAGATTTTCGGCACCAAGCTGCGCTTCAAGCCCGCGACGCTTTTCCGCATGGCGCGGTCCAAGGCCTATCTGTTTCGCGGGGTGGAAATCCGCTGGTCGTGCGATCCGGCCCTGATCAAGACGGACGACCTGACTCCGGTGGAAGCAACCTTGCATTTTCCGGGAGGTCTCGCCGACTATCTGACCTCTGCGCTGGATGGTCGCGAGACGATCACGCCGCAACTCTTCAGCGGCATGGCCGAGCTGCCCGATGGCAAGGGCAAGGTCGAATGGGCTGTGGCGTGGCCGATGGACGGACAGGGTTTCTGTCACTCCTATTGCAACACCATCCCGACACCGCAAGGCGGCACGCATGAAAGCGGTTTGCGCTCGGCCCTGCTGCGCGGTCTGCGCGGGCATGGCGAACTTTTGGGCAACCGCCGCGCCGCTGCCATCACAGGAGATGAGGCGTTCGGCGATTGCTGCGCCCTGCTCTCGCTTTTTATCCGCGAGCCGCAATTCCAAGGCCAGACCAAGGACAAGCTGGCGACCATCGAGGCCCTGCGCCTTGTCGATCAAGTGGTCAAAGACCATTTCGATCACTGGCTGTCCGGCGACCCGGTCAACAGCAAAGCCCTGCTGGACTACCTTGTCCTCAAGGCCGAAGAGCGCGTGCGCCTGACTCAAGCCAAGGACATGGCGCGCAAGACCGCCACGCGCAAGCTGCGCCTGCCCGGCAAATTGTCGGATTGCTCTCAGACCGCTGCCGAGAATACCGAGCTGTTCCTTGTGGAAGGTGACTCGGCGGGCGGCTCGGCCAAACAGGCCCGCAACCGCGACACGCAAGCCATTCTGCCGCTGCGCGGCAAGATCCTCAATGTGGCCAGTGCCAGCACGGACAAACTCCGCGCCAATCAGGAAATCTCTGACCTTGGCCTTGCTCTGGGCTGCGGGATGGGCAGCACGTTTGACACCTCCAAACTGCGCTATGAGCGTATCATCATCATGACCGATGCTGATGTAGACGGAGCGCATATTGCCTCGCTGCTCATGACCTTTTTCTATCGCGAGATGCCGGGCCTGATTAATGCGGGCAAACTCTATCTTGCCCAACCGCCACTTTACCGCCTGACCCAAGGCAGCAAGACGGCCTATGCCCGCGACGATGCACATAAGGAAGAGCTTCTGGACGCGGTCTTCGCCTCGCGCGGCAAGGTCGAGATCAGCCGCTTTAAAGGTCTTGGCGAAATGATGCCCGCCCAGCTTCGCGAAACGACAATGGACCCACGCACGCGCTCACTCCTGCGCGTCGTGATCACCGAAGCGGATTCACCCGACAAAGCCACCGACATCAAGGAAACCGAAATGCTGGTCGAGAAACTGATGGGCCGCAAGGCAGAAAGCCGATTCCAGTTCATTCAGGAAAACGCCAAGTTCGTTCAAGAAGTGGATATCTGATCCGCTTCCTACCCCTTGGCCCAAAAAGAAAAAGGGGTTGCCCTTCGCAGGCAAATCCTTAATAATCCCCGCATCTTTTCCAGCTCCCATGGAGGACCTCATGTTCCGTCGCGCAACCCTGCTTGCCTTTTCCTTTATGCTCCTACAGGCAGGAACACCTGCTTTCGCTTATGGTATTGACAGCGCGCCGACCTTTGGCCGGGCTTCCTGTTCGCCAACTTTTCCATGCGCTCTCGTCGATTCCCATGATGCGGACCGGACAATCGTCGGCCAGCTTATCGACAATGCCAATAAGTGCGTAGCGTCCAGACTGGCCTTGCGCGATCCCGATGGCTATTTCGTTGTGTCCCGTGGCCTTGACTCCCACTTATGCCTGACAACCAAGCCCCTGCCGACTGCTACAGCCGGTTTGACCATGACGCCCCGTTGCTGCGTCGAGCCGACGGCCAAAAATCCTGAAACTTGCCAGATCGTTTGCATCCAATACGGCGTGAAGTAAAAAACTGAAAAAGAAAAGCCCGCCCTTCTAATCAAGGGCGGGCTTTTTTTATGAAGAGATAGAGGGGGAAACCTCCCCCTCTATCCCTCATTTCGCAGTTTTAGGGGACGGCGCAGGCTTTGCCTTTAACGCCATTTCCTTTTTCAACTGCTCAATCGCCTTTTCCTGTGCTTCCAGCTTCGCCGCCAAGGCATCGTTGCGCTCCTTCAGGACATTGACCGATTCAACCAGAGGGCCAACAAGCTGAAGATAGTCAACGCCTTTATACCCGCGCCCGATCTCCATCACGGCTTCTGGGAAGACTTTCTCGACCTCCTGAGCGATAACGCCGAGTTTCCGGCCACCGCCTTCATTCAGATAGAACGAATAGCCTTTCATCTGCGCCATTTTATCCAGAACCTTGTCCAGTTCGACGACATCGTGTTTCAAGCGGATATCAGACGTGTTGTAAACGAACTGTCCCGCATAAAGGGTGTCTGCCTTTAACAGCCCTTTAATACCGACGCGGCCCTGAATTGACAAAACGTCATGACCACTGCCACCACACGTTCCCGCAGCAGGTGCCAATTCAGTCGATGTACAGGAAACGAGATTGATCAGCGTTTCACCTTCAGCCGATGCCGCAGGACTTGTCAAATCCACAAGGCCGCCTTCGCCCGTGGGACCATTCCCCCAAAGCGTATTACCGCCAAGCGACATATCAACGCTCATCGTGTTGAACTCGCCAGTGCCGTTCGTTTCCGTATCACCAGGGACGTCCTGACGAGCCAACCACGGTGTATTAAGCGAAGCATTCAGCCCGACAAAGGTCCGTGACGCGATTTGTCCGCCGCCAACACCACCAAAGCTGTAGTCTGCAACCGGAGCCGCCGACCACGAACCATAGGCACCGCAGGCCCGCACGCCACCGCCACCGCCACAAACGTCAGAGGTGTAAACAAAGCCGCCGTCATTACCGATCATGCTTGAAATACGCCCACCCGATGTGTCGGGAATAACGTCACCCGCCGTTGTCTTGATCATGAAGGAATAGCCGACAAGCGTAGCCCCGCTCATCGCAGGCAAGACCTGAACTTCATAGGTCTGGTTATAAGAATTTTGCGTCCCCGAAGAAAAACCGGTCGGAAGATAATTACACAAATCGGCATAAGGGGCACCGCACACACCGGCAACGGCTGGCAAGGGCAAGTTGAATGTAGCCGCACCCGCCGCGAGAATGTTGTTATAGCCCTCCGTGCTGGCCAAATACCCGCGCACGGCGTTGAGCAGTCCTTTATGCTGATCGGCGGCGGCCTGATCGCGCAACTGGGAATTCCCCGTCGCCATCATGCGCCATAATCCGGCAGCCAGAAGGGATGTAATGGCCAAAACAATCGCCAACTCGATCAGCGTAAAACCGCCACGGTTTTTTCTGTCGCTGCGCAGACTTTGTAGAAACTTGCCCATGTCGGCTCTCCTTCACATCCCTTTAATCATGAAATATTCGAAATGATGCCAATACTGCCATCATTGACCGTAAGCGGAACAGGATAACAAACTTGCACCCCGTTCAGAAACTCGTTTGTCACCAGATGGTGCTCAACGCCCGCGCCGCCAAGACATGTACCGGTATCAATGCGCCCGTAAGATATTTTGGGCACCGACGCGTTTTGAAGCTGCGAAAACACATCTTCAACCGAATAACCGAACCTGCGGGAGTTGTTGGCAGCGGATGGGTCCATGAAGGTCAGGATGTATTTGTATCCGGCATTCGTAAAAAACATTGTGTACCATTGGATCGCGTAATTGTACCCGACTGGCAGATAATTACGCGAACCATACACAGCCAGAGGTGCCAGCGTATAATCGGGAAGCTGGTAAATCGTGCCCCCGTCGGTACATTCGTTCCCGACATCAAAGGTCGGCGACAAGGAACAGCCGGACAGGAAACTGTCTGTCGGAATGACGCTGTTCTTGGCAAACGCGTACTCAGCCCCGTGCCAAAGCATCATCGTCTCGGCAATCGCGGCTTGCCCCAGCGAGGTTTGCGCAAAGCGCGCAGATACGATCTCCGTATAAATGCTCATAACGGAGATGACCAAGGAAACAAAAACAAAGAGATAAACGCCGCTCATCTGAGCCTTTCCCTCTCTAATAGGACTCCAGCCTATCAGGAAAAGCCTTAACGATGCTTAATTTTTCAACGAAAAGGCCGTCTGAATGTCATAAAGAAAAAGTTAACGAGACAACAACATCTCCCGAAATCCCGCAGCCACTGTAGATGGCCGCCTCAGGAATGACCGCCTGACCTCCGTCGCGGGCTTCATAAATCTTGCGCCACAAAACGACACCGCCACTGGAGCGCACATCAACCCGTTGCACCCCCAAGTCGGAAACGTCCTTCTTGTACAAGGAAATCAATCGGCGGCAAATGGAGGCCGAGAGCGGACTTTCAATCCTGAGCGCGTGATAGGACGGATAAAAAACAATCCGGATCGGATCTCCCCACGGATTTTCCATACCGCGCGAGGCAGACTGGCCAATCCCGTCAGCGGGCAACATGACGACGTTGTCCTGCCCATACCGTCTGATCCGGTCGATGAAGGTATCTTGAGCCCTTTGGGGCGTGTCTTCCTTGCTGATGCGCAACTCACGGGACAACTCGACAATACGAATAACCTGATCCGCCAAGGAACCAAGCCGATAATTTTCGTAAGAAGACATGACCGTCAGCCAAAACGCAAAAAGGACCAACCCGACCACAAGCGGTGCGGCGATGTAAAATGTCAAATCTGCGATCCAGCGTTGCTTCATAGCCAAAAACAACCCCCTTCTGCCCTAACCTAAAACAAAAGGCGGAGTCGTGAAACCCCGCCTTTCGCAAGAACTCAACGCTTCAACTTACGTCTTAAGCGCAAAGGTGAAGGTCAGTGTATTCTGGTCATTGGCACCGTTGCAATAGCCGATGGCCTGCGTGACCGTGATCGGGAATTGGGTACCACCTTCAGCCGGTGAGGTCGAGAGACCGCCATCAGCACCAGCGCGCAGCAGACCGCTGTCACGACCAGCCCCCGTGTTGCGAACCAGGATATCCGTGCAAGCCCCACGGGGAACATTCGGCAGGGTGATCGTGAAGGAGTCGCCCAGCACACCACCGTTGGAAGTTGCCGCATCAAAGGTCACATCGCCATTCCACACGTCGCGGACAGCTGCGGGATTGATAGGATCGTCAACCATGTCCTTGGGGATCGCACCGGCTTGCGCCATCGTGATGGCACCACCGGTGCCAGTGAGCGTCGTGTCCATCGTTTGCTGGGTCGCGTGCATGGAACGAACGTTCTGCACCAACTGAAGCATCTGGTTCGATGTCGTGGACACACGAAGATTATTATAGACAGCCGCTGCGGCAACCCAGATCGCGCCCAAAATCAGGCCAACGATGCCGAGAACAATCGCAGCTTCTGTCAACGTAAAGCCGCGCAGTTTGCGAGGCATCATTCTCTCCACAAGCATTGTCTTCTCCTTCTTTCGGTTTAAATCGCCCTCATTTCAAGGGACACCCAATGCACCCCCGAAAAATATCCCACAAGATTTAAGGGAAGTTCATTAAATAAAGATTAAAGCCCTTTATTTCTTCACCTTAAAGCCACTTCTTCGCCCGGAAGTACCAGAACGGGATCACAGCAGACAACACCATCAAAAGCAAGGCCAAAGGATAGCCGTAATGCCATGAAAGCTCGGGGAGAACCCTGAAATTCATGCCGTAAATGCTGGCGATCAGGGTTGGTGGCAAAAAAGCCACGGCGGCAACGGAAAACATCTTGATAATGTTGTTCTGTTCCAGATTGATAAGCCCTAACGTCGCATCCAGCAAAAAGCTGACCTTGGCCGACAGAAAACGGGCATGCTCGTCAATAGAATTGGCATCCTGCATCAGGGTTTTCATGCGCCCTTTGGCCTCCTTCTCCGCTTCCGCCTGCGCGGCGAGGAAAAGAAGCAGACGGGTCAGGTTCAGCAAACTTCCCTTGGCCTTGGTGGCAATGTCCCCGACATGCCCGATGCGCCTGAGGGCCTCTTGATAATCCGTCCCCTGAATACGTTTGGTTTCGCTGGAAGTAAAAATAGCGTTTGAAAGCCCCTCAAGATCGGCGGTCGCGGCCTCAAGGATATCGGCAAGGCTACCCGCAATCTGTTCAAGCAGCCCCAAAAGGGCCTGTTCCCCCGAAGCGGCCAGAAACGGTTGTTTGTGAATGCGCTGGGTAAACAGGCCAAAAGGCAGCGGATCGACATAGCGGACCGTCAGCAGCCTGTTCTTGACCAGAATAAACGTCACAGAGGCCGCTTCTGGCTCGTCGCTGGTCGGCTTGTTGAGAACAGCCATCGTCATGACCAACGCATCATCGTCAACATAAAGACGACTTGAGGCCTCAATTTCCTGCATCTCGTCACGCGTCGGGATATCGATCCCCAAAAGGGCTTCGATGGCCCGCTCTTCGCCATGCTCGGGATTAAACAAATCGATCCAGACGGTACTTTCAGGCAGGACGCCAGCGGCAACGGCGGCGGACGAACTAATGACGCGACCTTGATCGAGATGATAGAGCGTGATCATGGGGGGAACCTAAAGAAAACCTCGGCAGAGCCGAGGTTATAGAAAAATTTGATTCCCGGCAATGCCGCTGAAAACGCAGCACCGCCGGAAATCAAAGAAACCGAAAATGAGCTCGGTTAGATGTTGGTAGCCACTTTGTCGAATGTCGTGCTCAGGTTGCTTCCCAGCGTTTTGACAACAGCGATAATCGCAACAGCGATCAAAGAGGCGAGCAAACCGTATTCAATGGCCGTTGCCCCAGATTCTTCTCTCAAAAACCGTGTAAACATCTCATTTCTCCTTGAGTTGTGCGCATGGAATCCACATTCCACCTTTAAGCAGTATAAAGGAACGTCTTTAAAAAATGATGAATACGCCATTATTTTATGGGGGACTTCGTTTTAAATATAAATTTCAAAGTGTTATGAAACCTGTCCGTCACGGTCCAAACGATAGATTTCCTGCCGGATCTGGCCGATGATGGACCTTGTCTGATCGGTATCGAACCCGAGCGTCTGAAGGGCGTAATACGTCATGCCAAAGGCGATTTCCCGTTCGCCCATCACGGCCAGCCCTACCCCCAATTTAGTCAGGGCCCGGGACTCCTCATCCGAATGCGTCCGCACAACAATGCCGACAGAGGGATAGTTCTTGCGCACCAACCGAACGATCTGTTTGGTCAGGAAGGGATCTGGCACGGAAATGATTATCAGCTTGGCCCGCTCTGGGCTGGCTGCGCTCATGACCGCTTCGCGTGACGCATCACCAAAAATCACGAGCTCGCCATCACGGCGCAGCTTCTCGGTCAAGCGACGGTTGGCCTCGATCGAGATATGCCGCAGGCCATGTTCGCGTAACGCGCTGGCAACAATCGCGCCGACACGCCCATGACCGATCAAAATCGTATGATCCTGCAACCCGCCAGACTCGGGCGGCAACATCTCGATATCGTGCGAACGCAACCGGGTAAAAAAGGCGGTCCCTTCCACCCATCGCGCAAGCCGCGTGGCCGCGCCCAACACAAGCGGATTGATCAAGATAGAAAGAAGGGCGACGGCAATGATCAGATCACGTTCATCCGAACCGTAAAAACCGCTTTGGAATCCAAGCTCGGCCAGAATGAAGGAAAACTCGCCGATCTGCGCGAAGGTCGCGCCAACAAGAGCGGCGGAGCGCAGGGGAACATGCAAGGCCAGCAAGGCCAGAAAGGAAACGCCCCCCATCCCCAAAATAATAACCAGAAGGAACGTGATGATCTGGGGGGCCATCGCAGGCACGTTGTGCGGATCGAACAGCATCCCGACGGAAACGAAGAACAGGATCGTAAACACCTGCTGCATCGACAAAGCTTCGGAAGCGGCATGGTGATTAAGATCGCTTTCGCCAATGACAACACCGGCAAAAAAAGCCCCAAGGGCAAGGGAAACCCCGAAGATCATCGCAGAGCCGTAAGCGATGCCAAGCGCAATGACGATCACGGAGAGGGTAAAAAGTTCACGCGACCCGCTCCGCGCCACATAGCCCAGCAAGGAAGGAATCCCGCGCCGTCCCCCCAAAACCATAACCGCGACAAAACCAGCAACCTGAAGCAACGTCTGCCCCAGCATTGACAAGACCATCGGTACACTGACATCCGAAGCTTTCCCCAGAACGGGCAAAAGAACCAGCGCGATAATCACGACAAGGTCCTGAACAACAAGCCACCCCAAGGCCAGCCGTCCCGCCAGCGAAGTCAGTTGCCGCCGCTCGGCCAAAATACGCGTCACAACAGCGGTACTGGCAATTGCCATAGACATGCCGATAACCAGACTTGTGGCCCACGGCGTATGCAGGACGAAGAACGCCAAAACGCTGCCGAGACTCGTTGTAACCACAATCTGGCCCAAGGCCCCGGGGACAACGATTTTCTGAACGGCCAAAAGGTCTTTGAAGGAAAAATGCAGGCCGATATTGAAAAGAAGCAAGGCGACGCCGACTTCGGCCAATTCGTTGGCCAAAGACTGGTTGGCGACGAATCCCGGCGAAAACGGCCCAATCGCAAATCCGGCCAATATGTAGCCAAGCAACGGCGGCAGCCGCAAAGACCGCGCCAGAAGGCCGCCGCAAAAAGCCGCCACGAGGCTGATCACCAAGGTTGATAAAAGGCCGACCTCATGAACAGGCATTAAAGCAACCCTTAAGGAAAGAATAGGAGATGCGAACGACCCACAATGCCTGACACGTCGTTATGGCGAATCGTTACGAGGCTTCCTCGTCGCCATTCAGGCGGTCTCGAAGCTGTTTACCCGTCTTGAAAAAAGGAACGAACTTTTCATCAACGGAAACCGCATCACCTGTGCGGGGGTTACGACCCTGGCGGGCTTCACGACGCTTGATCGAAAAGGCCCCAAATCCGCGAAGTTCCACACGATTACCGAGCGGCAAAGCATTCGATATCTCATCGAAAACGGTACCGACAA
>JAQUHK010000190.1 GCA_028683655.1 Alphaproteobacteria bacterium | reverse complement strand
AACCAAGACGTCATCGACAATACTCGTGAGGATCACCATGAATCCGACTTCTGGAAGAAGCTCCCGTATCGCGTCGTGGGCGTTGATCCGTCTGTTTCATCGAAGCCCAACGACGAGTGTGGCATTGTTGTTGTCGGTTCAACTGGTGAGAGAAAGCTCTACAAACGAGAAGGTTATGTTCTCGAGGATGCTTCTATCCTTGGCTCTCCAGACAAGTGGGCAGCACGCGCAGTCGAGATGGCAAGAAAGTATCGTGCGGTCATCGTCGCTGAGGACAATCAAGGCGGCGAGATGGTCAAGATGGTCATCCAGGCGATCGACAACAAAGTTCCAGTTACGCTTGTCCGCTCCAACGCCGGCAAGATGGCTCGCGCTGAGCCGGTTGGTCTCGCATACGAGCGCGGGAGAGTCCATCACCTCGACTGGTTCACTGAGCTAGAAGCGCAGTTGACATCGTGGGCCCCGGATCAGGGTATGGCGTCACCTGACCGTTTGGACGCGTGCGTGCATGCATTAACCGCTCTTCTCGTCAATCCGCCAAAGCAGTGGGTCAGCGGGATTCGTTCGATTGTCCCCGGGGACGGTCGCGCACTCGACATCAAGGATCACGACCCACTGCCCGCGATCACCGCGCCGTCCAACCGATCAAAAGACGTCTCCTCGGACAAAGCTCGATTCGCGGACGTTGAGGGTGTGCGCTACGAAGACGTGCTTCCGCATGACCAACAAGAGATCGACAAAGCGGACGTGTCTAAGCAGAGAAAGCTTAAACAACGTCCGCTAAGTGTCGGAGTGGGTCGCGGATCAGTAAGAGGTCGATCGTACAACCCACCGATTACCCGCAGTAGAAGATACTAGACCCTTAGAGAGGGACTCAGATGATCTTCTGCACAAGCGCCGAGTGAAACTGCACCACCATGTGGGTTTTTGCCTCGTCTGAGATCGATGTGCCGAAGATTTCGTTCACACGATCAAGATAGTTCTTGGACGACACCGGGATGTCTTCAGCGATCGAATTGATCGACATCAACAGTGAACCGACACGCGGACCCATCACAGATGACCAGTTGCTCGAGAGAGCCGCCGTCATGCGGTCTTTCTGCTCTTGTGTCATCTTGTCCATCATGGCGAAGATGAAGTCGATCGAGGAGTCATCGACCTCTTGGTCGCCCATGCGCTCGTACATCTTGTGAAGCGCCGAGGCACTGTACGGATTGTCGCTGTCGTTCTCGGTCTCCGGCTCCGTGGCTGAAGTCTCGTCAACAACTTCTTCGCCAGTCACCTCAGCCGTGTCTCCTGTATCGTCGGCGTGAATCTGGCTATGCAGTCTGTGAATCTCGTTCTGGGTTCGAACCTTTGCAGAGATGTTGTCCCCAGCTCCGGCGTCGACAAGCCGTTTGGCGTCGTTGACGAGGTGCGGGTTACGCGGCAACTTTTCAAGCGGCACGATGAAGACATCGCGAATCTTTCCAAAGTCATCGATGTCAACGATAGAGATCGTCGCGTCACGTCGCGGCCTCACCGTGATGTCTCGTGTGATGAGATTTGAGAACATCAGAACAAAAGCTTCGAGATTGGTCGACGCCTCGATAGAGAGAACAATGTCAGCTTGCTCAAGAGTCATCGGCAGGAAGAGTCGCCGGTAGGCATTGTTTTCTTGCTCGCTGTACGTGTCGTCGTCAAGCCCGAGTTGGGCTGCAGTGACATCGATCGCGGTGAGGACATAACCTAGACGGCGATCAATGTTGTTGCGGGCGATAGTGAGATTCTGCAGGTACTTCTCGAAGAAGTCTTTGTCAGACGTGTACTCGGAATCTACGAAAAGTACCGGATACCGCAGATTTTCCTGCAGCTTCTTCCGGATCGCGTTGTTGATCCCATCAAACATCGCCATTGTCGTTCCAATCGTCCGGGTGAAGACCGATCATGCTCAGAAACATCGCCGCCTCGTCCGCATCCTCTGCGTTCTCGAGCACCGTCAGTTGCGCTTTACGAACTACTTCCGGATCGAGCTGTGGGAGTCGGGAATCATCTCGCCGGCTGACGTTGTGCGTTCGCATCATATCGGCCATATCATATCCTGTCTTGTCGTGTACGTGTCGTCTATAGCGGGTGAGAAGAAAGGGGCGCCTGAATAGACGCCCCTTTCCTCATCTCAGGACTTTCAGCCCTCGAGCTCCTTGAGGCTCTCGGCGGAAGCGACCTCGGTGATGGCGTCACGGATGTCGAGGACATCCTCCAGGAAGCGTGAAGGCACCCGGGTGTGGCGGCCGATCTTGGCAGCGCGCTCGAGGTTCTCGGCCTTGATCAGAACGGTCTTGGTGACCAGGTAGGTCTTGGGCTCGACAGCCTCGTCGAACTGGTCGTCAGCAGTCGTGTCAGGAGCGGTCATGTTGTGTCCTCCTCAGGAGATGTCGCATGTACGAGTCGTGACTGGTGTATCCTGTCTCGCTCGTGTCACATGCGGTAAGCGGATTCGCTTACTAGGTAAGTATATCACAACTCTACGTGACTTTGAACCACTTTTCCTACCCAGTTTCGAAGATATGACGTTTTGTCGACTGCCGTGTGTCGACCGTCACCGTACGAGTGGTCGATAGCGCGGTGAAGAGCTTCATAGTCTGCTTTTGCCATTTCAGGTGTCAATGGCTGATTTCTACGGCGAAACCACTCATTACCGGGTTGAATGTTGTCTTGGCTGAGAAAGATCTTCATCACGCACTCACCGGCAGAGGCAGTTCCGGCTTGGGTACAGCGACAAGTCGAACAGAATCGCCCCATGCTGCCCAATTACGCAGACGACTGCCACACGCGCAGCCATTTTGCGGTCTACTGCGAACGACAGTGCCATCTTCGAGTGTCACCTCTATAGAGCGCGAGTCTAGTC
>JAQUHK010000062.1 GCA_028683655.1 Alphaproteobacteria bacterium | reverse complement strand
AGCCTCCCACCTGGATACCCTTCGTGGGCCATGCACGCCGCGAAAGCTTGATTGAGGGCAGGATCAGGGGCATCGGCTTTGGCTTGTGTCACGGGGGTGAAAGGCGAGGCACAAAGCATATAAAGGCCAAGAGCGAAGCTGCTCACGCGGGTGGCGGTTTTATTATTTGTCGCCGCTTCTTCTGCGGCCATACGGGCAAGGGAACGTCTTTTCATTTGTGCAAAGATGCCCGTCTCCTTTGTCCTCGAGGGTTTCTCATGCCGTCCAGCACACGGGAGGCTAGCCTCTTCTTCTTGTCCGCGCTTTGTCATTGTGAAGAAGTGGCGCCAGTTGCTTCGGGTTCCGTTATTGGTGGACATGGGGATTTGCCTTTGAAAGGAGTTTGTCGTGAATGGGTTTCTTTCTACGATGCCCTATTTACTTTCTCAACAGCCTTTGCGTGTTAACCAAAAGGTTAATTCGCTGAGGGGGACAAGGTCTCAATTATTTATTCCGTTAACGATAATATCAAGCATTTTATTCAATAATTTTTAAGTTTTTTCGTAAATAATAGAGGTATTGAAAGAGTTGGTGCGTTTATTTCTATTAAAGGGGAGGGGGCCATGTCACTCTCGAAAGATACTGCCGCACTCTTGGTTGATATGATTGAAAACAAGCTCGCGCTGATGGCGGATGTCAGCGACCGAGAAGAAGTGCGTGAAATGGTAACCCTTCAGCATTGTTTGGCCGAGTTAAAGGGAGACGCGGGCATGGAATCCACATCCACCACTGCCTGTGCGATCCCGACGCGGGGCCGCCACAAGAAATTATCGCGTCTGTTGGACGAATATGACGTGCCGCAAAAGCTGCGCCGTCAAGCCTGATTGTCAGTTGAGTAGGGGAGCTACGTCACCTAGGGGCCTCACAGTCGAGGCCCCTTTTTTGTCACTATGTTCAACGAACGCGCGGGGATTAATGCTGTAAAAACCTTACGTCATCGCGAAGCCCCGAAGGGGCTGTGGCGATCCAGTCCCCAAGTTTTGAACAGAAGGACTGGATTGCCGCGCTCCCTTCGGTCGCTCGCAATGACGGCAGGAGCTATTGATAAACTGATGGGCATCACCCCTTCAGCTTTTCCTTCAAAATGTCATTCAGCATCGTCGGGTTCAGCTTGCCGCCCGTGGCTTTCATAACTTGGCCGACGAAAAAGCCGAACAGCTTGTCCTTGCCGCCGCGATATTCTGTGACCTTGTCCGGATTGGCGGCGAGGATCTTGTCGATCTCCGCGCCGATGGCTGCCGTATCCGTGACCTGACGCAAGCCTTTTTCCTCGACAATCTGCGCGGCGGATTTGCCGCTCTCCAGCATGTCGGAAAACACATCCTTGGCAATGCGTCCAGAGATGGTGTCGTTGCTGATAAGTTCGACAAGGCCGCCCAGCGCGTCGCCAGAAATCGGGCTTTCCTCAATCGTTTTGCCGAGGCGTTTGAGGGCACCGAACAGCTCGCTGGTCACCCAGTTTGCCGCCAGCTTGCCGTCGCGGCCTTTGGCCACTTGCTCGAAATAATCCGCGCTGGCCTTTTCGGCGACGAGCACCGAGGCGTCATAGTTGGTGAGGCCATACTCGGCCATAAACCGCGCCTTCTTGTCGTCGGGCAGCTCGGGTAGCGTGGCTTTGATTGCCTCGACCCAAGCGGCCTCCAGAACGAGCGGCAGCAAATCGGGGTCGGGGAAATAGCGGTAGTCATGGGCTTCTTCTTTCGAGCGCATGGGGCGCGTGATGCCCTTGCCTGTGTCCCACAAGCGCGTTTCCTGTTTGATCGTGCCGCCAGCCTCAAGAACCTCGACCTGACGCGCGGATTCATAATCAATGGCCTGCATGACAAAGCGAATGGAGTTCACGTTCTTGATCTCACAGCGCGTGCCCAACTTCGTTTCGCCCTTGCGGCGCATGGACAGGTTCACGTCACAGCGCATGGAACCTTCCTCCATATTGCCGTCGCAGGAGCCCAGATACCGTAAAATCGCGCGCAGCTTTTTCAGATAGGCGGCAGCCTCTTCGCCAGAGCGCATGTCCGGCTCGGACACGATTTCCATCAACGCGACGCCTGCGCGGTTCAAATCGACGAAGGTTTCGGTTGGGCTTTGATCGTGCATGCTTTTGCCCGCGTCTTGCTCAAGGTGCAGGCGCGTGATGCCGACGGTGCGCGAGGTGCCGCCCTCAAGATCAAGGATAATCTCGCCCGTGCCGACGATGGGCTGCGTAAACTGGCTGATCTGATAGCCGTTGGGCAAGTCGGCATAGAAATAATTCTTGCGATCAAAGACGGAGGTCAGGTTGATCTGTGCCTTCAGCCCAAGGCCCGTGCGTACGGCTTGCTCGACGCAATACTTGTTGATGACGGGCAGCATGCCGGGAAAGCCCGCATCGACGAAGCTGACCTGCGCATTTGGTGCGCCGCCGAACGAGGCCGAAGCCCCCGAAAACAACTTGGCCTTAGAGGTGACCTGAGCATGAACCTCAAGCCCGATCACCATTTCCCATTCACCCGTCTGCCCCTGAATATATGTCATACCTGCCTCGAATTGATAATCTTGAAGACGCGCTAATGTGCGTCCGTAGTGTCCTGTTGTCAAACCCTCAAAAGGGCTTTATGCAGTCTTCTATGTCCTTCATAGCTCAAAATATCGCAAGCGTGACGCGCAAAATCGAAACTGCGGCCCTTTCGTCGGGGCGCGATCCGGATACCGTCACCCTGATTGCCGTCAGCAAGACCCATCCTATCCAAGCCATAGAGGCGGCCCTGAAAGCAGGTCAGCGCGTCTTTGGTGAGAACAGGGTGCAGGAGGCCGCCGCCAAATTCCCTCCGCTCAAGCTCCTTTATCCCGATCTGGAGCTTCACTTGATCGGCCCGCTTCAAACCAACAAAGCTGCGCAGGCCGTGGCCCTTTTTGATGGCATCCAGACGCTGGATCGCCTGAATCTGGCCGAGGTGCTGGCCAAGGAGATGGCCAAACAAGACCGTTTCCCCCGCCTCTATATCGAGGTCAATCTTGGCCGTGAGCCGCAAAAAGCAGGCGTCACGCCGGAAGACGTGCCTTTCTTTTTGAAGGCCTGCACGACGGGGCTCGGCCTTAAAATTGACGGATTGATGTGTATTCCTCCTCAAGGGCAGGACCCCGCGCCTTACTTTGACCAGCTAGCTTTGCTGGCGGAGCAAAGCGGACTGCCACGGTGCAGCATGGGCATGAGTGGCGATTATGAAACCGCCATCGCCCACGGGGCAACCGAGGTTCGCGTCGGCACGGCCCTTTTTGGCGAGAGAGGAAGTCTTTTGTGACCTTCCCTTTTCTCTCCCTCGGAGGGAGAGAAAGCCCATTCTTAGGCTTTGCTAAGTCTTGGAAATAGGCAAAAGAGAGGGGGGGAGGGCTCCTCTTGGGCAATCCATTGCCTCTCGGCACAAGTCGAGTATGATACTGGTTAACAACTGATTCGCTGGGGTTGATTTTTCATGATCAAAAAACGCCTTTTCGCTTCGTCGGCACTGGCCTTGTCTTTGCTGCTAGCTTCTCCTTTCGTTTCTGTCGCGCAGGACGGGGGCTATTCGGCCAGCGCGTATGGCAATGCGGCGACGGGCTTTGAAACCCGTCTGGCGGCGGTCGAGGATCAGCTCCGCGCCCTGAACGGCAAGGTGGAGCAGATGGACTTCATGACCCGCCGTCTGGACCAAACGCTCCAGAAGTTGCAGGCGGATTACGACCAGCGCCTGACCAAGCTTGAAAACGCCGTCCCGCCGCCGCAAGCCACCGTGCGCATCCCATCGTCAGCAGACTCGCAAGGCCAAGTCTCGGCGGAAGAGGGCGAAGAAGTTCCCGCCGTCAGTGGCTCCCTTGGTGGCGTCAAGGTAGCGGGCGACAAGATCACGGGCGGCGTGATAAACCCCAAAACCCCGCCGCTGCCGCAAAAGCCCGCCGATTACGGCCTGACCGCGCAAGAGCATTACGACCTCGCCTTTGGCTTGTTGCGCCAAGCCAACTACGAGGAAGCCGAAAAGGCCTTTAAAAGCTTCCTTGATAAGCACGGCGACGACAAACTCGCCGAAAATGCCAAATACTGGTACGCCGAAACCTTCTATGTTCGCGGCAAATTCGGCGATTCTGCCATAGCCTTTGCCGAGGCCTATCAAAAGAACCCCAAAGGCACCAAGGCACCGGACTCGCTCCTTAAACTGGCCATGTCGCTGGGCTCCCTCGACAAAACGCAAGACGCCTGCGATGCCCTTGCTGCCCTTAAAGCCAAATACCCCACTGCCCCTTCCACGATCCGCTCCCGAGCCGACCAGGAACGCACCCGCCTGAAGTGTAAGTGAGGCCCGTGGCCCACCAATTCCAGCCGTGGCCTTGCTCTTCGCGTCCCCCTTCGTCTCCCCGCACTTGATGCGGGGTCCAGCCACGCTTGGACGCAACGGACTTAGGTTCGGGGAATGCCGCAAGACGGTTAGATCCCGCATCACGCAGCCTGCGCTTCGCGCCGTCTGCTGTGCGGGAAGACGAGGAAGAAGCCTAACCGCCTCTCCCCACCGTCACCAGCACCCCTGCGAGGAGCCGCGCGACGAACCAGCCCTTGTCTTCCCTTGTCCCTGTTCTCTGTCCCTCTGTTCCCTGCCTTCTGCCATCTGCCTCCTGTCCCCTCTCTCGCTTTCTTTCCCCTCTCCCCCTGTTGGAGAGGGGGCAATACCAGCGGCCCGATGAAATGACTCACGAGTCGCACCGTCTTCGTCATTGCGAGCGACCGCAGGGAGCGCGGCAAATCGTCATCACGAGGAGCGCGATAGCGCGACGTGGTGATCTAGTCCTCCTGCCGAAAACTTGGGGACCTGCCTACGCTGATTCCAGCTTCGGCAAGGCAAGCTGGATCGCCACGTCGCTGCGCCCCTCGCGACGACGTGGTGGGTGTTTTTATTGGGCCGTTGGCATAACGCCCCCCCCCAAAAAAAAATGCTAAATGCCAAAGTCTCCCTTCCACCCACAAAAAAAGGCCAGCTTTCGCTGACCTTGTCCTAACCGCTCTTTTTCACTCAAACTCTGGCCGCCTGCACCCGCCCCCCAATGCAAAATGCCATAGGCTAAATGCCTTTTATGCGTCCTGCCCGCCCTCAGGACACAGTACGGCGTAAGGATGTCAATAGCACACCCTCCCTCTCGTGTCAAGAGGTTTTTTGCTATTCTGAGCTTTATTTTACCCAACCATCGAGGCAATGGCCTCGATCCGGCCCTTCAGGTGATTGACGGCGGCCACCATAATCGCTTCGTCGGCAGAGCATGCGGTCTGGATGGACTTGCGCGTTTCCTGAAGTTCGTCGGCGAGCATCAGACAGGCCAGCATGAACAGGCGTGTTTCGCTGGCATTGCTGCTTTTGCCCGCAATATCGGCCAGCTTGGAATCGACAATCTTGACGAGGTCAGCCAGCTTTCTCTCTTCGCCCGCATCACAGGTGACGACGTAATCGCGGCCATTAAGCGTGATGGTGACTTTGCTGGGAGCGTGTTGGGTCATAAAAGTCCCCTATTTCTTGAGTATTTTTTCAACATGATCGATGGACTGGTCCAACCTTAAGGCAACCTTCTGGGCGGCAGCCACAATCGTGGCCTCGCGCACCTTGCTCTGCCTCAGGATGTCCGCCATTTTCTTCTGGGCCTCGGTGCGGTCGACCATAGCAATGCCGACCTTGTCTTCGAGGCCGGATATGGCTTCATCTAATTCTTCAAGCGCGTTTTTCAGCCGCTGCATTCTAAATCCTTTCGAATCGTCTCGCGTCCGTTCCAAATAAGCCTAAAAGGAACGGCTTTGTGCGTCAACGCCTCATCTGAAAGCAATCCTAAACTTTAACTTGTTGCTTTGCTAGCCATTTTCCGGCATTTTGCGGCCAGTTCCCTTTTGCGTTCCAGATAAGAGTTTTGCCATGACACGTCAAGCCGCCGATGCCCTTCATAAACCTATGTCCAACGCGATCCGCGCGCTGGCGATGGATGCCGTTCAAAAAGCCAATTCTGGCCATCCGGGTATGCCGATGGGCATGGCCGATGTGGCCACGGTTTTGTGGCGTCATTTCCTGCGTTTTGATCCGGCCAATCCGTCATGGCCTGATCGCGACCGTTTCATTTTATCGGCAGGTCACGGCTCCATGCTGCTTTACGCGCTGGGCTATCTGACGGGCTTTTCAAAAATGTCGCTCGACGAAATCAAAAACTTCCGCCAGCTCGGCAGCCATTCCCCGGGCCATCCAGAGCGCGACCTTGATATTGGCGCGGAAACGACAACCGGTCCGCTGGGGCAGGGCATTTCCAACAGCGTTGGCTTTGCGCTGGCCGAGCGCATTTTGAACGCGCGTTTTGGCGACGACCTTGTCAACCACCGCACCTTCGTCATTGCCTCGGATGGCGATTTGATGGAAGGCATCAGCCATGAAGCCGCATCGCTTGCGGGTCATCTCAAGCTGGGCCGCCTGATTGTTTTCTATGACGACAACAAAATCTCGATTGACGGTTCGACCGATCTCTCCTTCACCGAAGATGTGCAAGCCCGCTTCCGCGCTTATGGCTGGCATGTGCTGGAAGTTGATGGTCATGACCCCGACGCGATTGCCCAAGCGACGGAAACGGCCCTCTCGGTTACCGACAAGCCTTCGCTGATCGCCTGCCGCACCATCATTGGTTTTGGCGCGCCGGAAAAGCAAGGCACCTCTGGCTGTCACGGCTCACCGCTGGGTGAAGCCGAAATCGCTGCCGCTCGTCAGGTTCTGGGCTGGAACTACGCGCCTTTTGAAATCCCCGATGATATCCTGAGCGCATGGCGCGACGTTGGCCGCCGTTCGGTTGTGGAGCGTCAGGCTTGGGGTGAACGCTTGACCAAGTCGGCAGAGCAAGCCGCTTTCAATCGCACCATGAGCGGCATTCTGCCGCCGGAAGTTGCCCCCGCCCTTATGGAACTGAAGAAAAAGATCGCCGCCGAAAAACCCAAGCACGCAACGCGTCAATCCTCCGGCACAGTATTGGGCGCGCTCGTCCCCGTGATGCCCGAACTCATCGGCGGCTCGGCAGATTTGTCGCCCTCGAACAATACGCAGGTCAAAGGCATGGGGGCGATCACCGCGCCCTTCTATGAAGGCCGCTATATCCATTACGGCGTGCGCGAACACGGCATGGCCGCCGCGATGAACGGCATGGCCCTGCACGGCGGCATCGTGCCTTATGCTGGCACTTTCATGCAGTTCGCCGATTATTGCCGTCCTTCAATCCGTCTGGCGGCCCTGATGAAACAGCGCGTCGTCTTCGTGATGACGCATGACAGCATCGGCCTCGGCGAAGACGGCCCGACGCACCAGCCGGTCGAGCATCTGGCCGCACTCCGCGCTATCCCCAATCTGCTCGTGATGCGTCCGTGCGATGGCATCGAAACGACAGAGTGCTGGGACCTTGCGCTGAAAAGCGAAACGGCCCCCAGCCTTATGGCCCTTTCGCGCCAAGGCCTGCCGACGCTGCGTGACGCGACGGACGACAACAAATGCGCCAAGGGTGCCTACGTCCTTGCCGAAGCCGAAGGCCCCCGCGCCGTCACCCTTCTGGCCACGGGTTCGGAAGTCATGCTGGCCATGCAGGCCCGCGAAGTGCTGAAAACCCAAGGGATTGCGGCGGCGGTTGTTTCTGTTCCTTGCTTTGAGTTGTTCGAAAAGCAAGACGGGGCCTATCGCGCTTCTGTCCTTGGCACCGCGCCGCGCATCGCGATTGAAGCCGGTATCCGCATGGGCTGGGACAGCTTGATCGGCGAAAAGGGCGTCTTTATCGGCATGAAAGATTTTGGAGCCTCCGCTCCGGCTGATAAGCTGTACGCGCATTTTGGCATCACCTCTGATGCCGTTATCGCTGCGGCCAAGAAGCTGTGCGCCTAATTCTCAAGACCAACAACGGAGAAGAAAATGACTGTACGTGTAGCCATTAACGGATTCGGTCGTATTGGCCGCCTCGTTCTGCGTGCACTGGAAGAGCAGGGCCGTAAGGATGTTGAGATCGTCGCCATCAACAATCTGTCCGATGCAACCACCAACGCGCATCTTCTGAAATATGATTCAGCGCATGGCCGCTTTGCGACAGACGTGCAAATCGACGGCGCAGACCTCATCGTCGGAGGCCGTCATATCAAGTCTTTTTCCGAAAGAGATCCTGCCAACATCAAGTGGGGCGATTTGGGCGTTGATGTCGTGATGGAATGCTCTGGCATTTTCACCAAGCGTGAAGGCGCGATGAAGCATATTCAGGCTGGCGCGAAAAAAGTCCTCGTCTCCGCACCGGCGACCGATGAAGACATCACCGTCGTTTTTGGTGTGAACCACACGGAATTGAAGGCCGAACACCAGATCGTCTCCAACGCCTCATGCACCACGAATTGTCTGGCTCCTGTCGCTTTGGTGCTTGAGCAAACCATCGGTATTGAGCGAGGCTTCATGACCACGATCCATTCCTATACGGGGGATCAGCGCGTGGTCGATGCCTCGCACAACAAAGACCTGCACCGCGCCCGCACGGCGGCGGTGAACATGATCCCGACCACGACGGGTGCCGCCAAAGCGGTGGGCAAAGTGCTGCCTGCGCTTAAGGGCAAGCTGGACGGCACCTCGATCCGCGTGCCGACGCAAAATGTCTCGGTCATTGATCTGGCCTTTGTCGCCAAACGCGCCACCTCCGCCGAGGAAATCGCCGCCGCGATGAAGGAAGCGGCCTCTGGCCCGCTCAAAGGCATTTTGGGCACCTATGACGAGCCGCTTGTCTCCACCGATTTCAACCACGACCCGCGCTCGTCCATCTTCGCGCTGAACGAAACAAAAGTCATCGACGGCACCTTTGTCCGCGTCATGAGCTGGTACGATAACGAGTGGGGCTTCTCCTGCCGCATGCTCGACACCGCCGCCGCGATGATGGCGGCGAGGTAAACGCGCTTCTCGCTCGACGAGCCCCAAAGAAAAAGAGCCGCATTTCGCGGCTCTTTTTTGTGACGCGGGGAGGAATTAAGGGCCGAGATTGTTACACAACTTTTTACGACGATCTTCAAAATCAGCATGCGTATATGGGGCCTTGGTTTCAGGATTATAGGCGAAGCCCGTCGGAATGTCAGATAGTCCTTTGGGAGAAGAACAAACCTGCTTTGCGGCTTCTTGCAAGCTTGCCATGCCGGCAGCATCCTCTTCCTTGCTCATGGGGCCGCGAAGGATGGAGCCGATCTGGCCGCTTTCATAAAGAGCAAGATATCTATTTTCCAATACCAGCTTTCCTGAATCGATAGATTTTGTCACTTGTCCTGCGTCAACGGGCCCCGTGCTATCAGAATAGGCAGAGGAGGTCCTCGGACAAAGGGAGGTCGATAAAAGCAAAAAAGCCGCAGGAAGGGCAGAATATTTAAGCCGTCTCAAAAATGAGTTCATGTCTTAGCCCTTATTATAAAGAAAATAACGCATGTGATCACTGTACCACAAAGCCGCCTGTATTTGGAGAATAAATACTTTCAGGGTGGGCTTTCTTGGCTGCCGCGCCTGCGGCGGGTTGTGAAGGAAAGAAATAGCTCGTTGATTTATAAAAAGAAATCACAGTTCAAAATCGGCATACCCCAGAAGACACCCCGTGTCGAAGCGAGGGTTGCCCTTAATGAAAGTAAATATATAGAGGGAGGTTATGCTAGAGTGTGACCATGCACAGACCCCATCATACAGACCAGCTGGAAGCCATTAGAGCTAATGAGCAGAGCATAAGAGACTTTTTGTATCGTGATGGAAAGCGGAAAAGAGACTTTCCTGATATGGCGTCGTATGTAAATGGTCTTGAGGGTGAGCCGAGGGAAGCGTTTTACTCGATCCTTAAAAAGCAAGTCCAACTTCAAGAGGCTTTTGTCGTTGCGCCGGGGTATATTTCTTTTTTAAATGATATTCATCAAATAACATTGGAAGGCTTGCTTGGCTCTTCTTATGTTCAGGACAAGGTTGCGCGGTGGCAAAAAATAGCGCCAGAGTTTCTGGATATGAAGACCAGAAGGGTTAAGCCTTCATTTCTTACAGGTCAGTATAATAATAAGTTCACGCAGGAAGGCCGCGCATATTTTGACAACGCAGGCTTTACCCATGAGGTTGAGCTTCGCCTTAGGCAAATTGCAGCACAAGAAGTGCATAAGGCTTGGCAAGCTCTTTTAGGTCAGAGCGATAAATTAGCAGCTACAGATGTTCGCACCTATGAACCGGAGGTAGATCCTTCGCAAGAAGAGTTTAATCATCGGTTTGATGTGAAAGAGGATACGATTTATCCTTACTATCGGGCGGGGCGTTGGCAATCAGGCATAACTCAGATTGATCACCTGTTTGATGTTTCTGTTCATGAGCCGGAGCATTCATTCCAAGAGCGTCTTAAGGGGTTCGGTCTTCACGGTATCCCCCAAAAATATCAAGAAGCATTCGCTTACATGAAGGACGCTTTTTCGGTGTCTCAAGGTATTTGTCCAATGTGGGTGATCATGTCTTCTAAAGATAAAGAGATTGCAGGTTTATTCTTGCAATCCTATTACTCGCGCCCACATGAGACGACAGCGCTTTACCAAGGACAAATGATGCATATGGCTTTTTCCCAAAAGCTAGGACTGCCCCTAACGCCTTCAACTGTAGATTGGTTCAACAGAAGACCTGCATTAGCAAAGCAACTTCCCGAGTCTTTAAAACGAATGCTCCCCCCTGTTCGGGACAATAATAGCTTGAAGAGGCGGCTTTCTCTTTTGTTCAAAAAAGAGCTCTAGTGTTTTTCTATGAAGCCAAGAGATAAACGTAGTGCCTGATGTCAAAAGCCCTGCTTCGCTAAAGCTTCGCAGGGCATCCTGCTGCTTTTTGTTTTGCAGGACAAGTCCTGCGTAGCTTTAGCGAAGCAGGATGGTCCAGGAGGGCAGTGAAGAGGTTAGCTAGTATATTGATTTATAAAATGAAATTGCGGTTCAAAAAATCCGCATACCCCAGAAGATACCCCACATAAAGGAAGAAGCCGCAGAAAAATAATTTAGGTTTCGCCTTTGGCCGAGGGCGGCCAAAGCGGTTCACGGTCGGATTGTTAAACGATCCTCCCTCGCTACGCGCTGCGCCGACAAGAGCGTCTTGCGCTTTCGTGCAATCAACAGATTTCACCCGCCGGTATTCAAGCAAATAAAACCGCAAGAAAAAGCTCGCAGAAAAACTCCATCGCGTTTACGGTTAAAAATTAGGGAATCAGCAACAAGCTTTTCTACAAAAACTGGGGACGCAATGTCTAGCTATCAACGTGTAGCCCTCTTTGTCTTTTTTGACTCAATTGAACAAGACTTGAGCGAACATATCCGCCGAATGCCTATTACCGACCACGGGATCCTCCTAACACTTGAGGAAGCTCGCAAGGCAACAGCTGTTCTGGAGCGCCGGTCAAGCATCGACGAAGACTTATCAGATCCTTACTATTTATTGTCAGGGCTGGATCTCGGTGAAAAGTTCTCTGTTCTTATGCGAAACAGAAAATTTCTTGACCTTAGTGCAGCGAAATATTTCGCATCCATACAAGAAGCGATAGAGCGCTCCATTCCAACAAGAAATGCGGTAATGCATGGACGCCCATTAACAACCATTGAATTCATGAATGGATTTGCACTAGCCGATGACTTTATAAGAGTCCCCAGATACTGGCCGAATTTATCAAAAATTTATAAAAAATATGCTGAAAACCCAGAAGCCTTTATTGCCCAATCTGTAACTTTATTGGACGACTCTCCTTCGGGGGAAGTGTTAAATAATCTACCCATCCCTGATTATGATGATACAGGGTTCCTTCCTAGACCGGATCTAGAAAAAGAACTGAAAAAGAAAATTCTTGGAAGACATCCAGTAATTACGGTTCTTGGGGAAGGCGGAAACGGAAAGACGGCATTAACATTATACCCCTCGCACCTGAAGAGTTGGCGTTAATTGGTTATTAAGGCGAGCGTGATTCAAGCTATTTATGGGAACACTGCTGACGCCGGAACAAAGGAACACGCTGCTGTACCGCCATCGTGGCGAGGGGAAGCGGCGTGTGGCAGATCGGATCAAGGCGGTTTTGCTGAGAGACG
>JAQUHK010000189.1 GCA_028683655.1 Alphaproteobacteria bacterium | reverse complement strand
AGGCGCACAACGCGGTAAGCAAGCAGCTGACGACTTCAGCGACTCTCAACTTCGTCTAGCTGACGCAACAACGGCGTTCTACACGTCAATGATTCTCGCGTCAGACGCGACCGAGACAACTGACGCTATCACTTCATACACGAGCGCAGTCAGTGCGAGCGTTGACAGCATGGTTCGCTACGCGGATGCTGCACCGTCGCTCATGCAGAAATCTGTCGCTGGCTGGGACGGCATCGGTCACGCGATCGGCATCACAAGCGGTCTGACGTACGAGTACGTCAAGACTCAAGATAAGCTCGCCGCCTCCGGAGAGATCACTCAGACAACTCTCCGCAATATGGGGATGACGACCGAGGATCTGACTCGAGCGCTTATCAACGGTTCACCCCAGTACGACAACTTCGTCAACCGTCTTGCTCGTACTGGCCCAGAAGGCGCAGCAGCCGCAGCAGAGCTTGATCGCACTCGACTGACGATCGAGAGCATCGAATACGCTGCTGCTAATGCGACATCGCTTGACAAGTACGCAAGCGCAATGGACGTACTTGGCGACAAGACATCGTCTGCGTCTGATAAGCTCAATGCATTTAAAACTGCGCTCGACATCGCCACTGGCGTTGATCTCAGCCAGCTCGAAATGGACGCGAACAACATTGAGCAGATCGGCAAAACAGTCGAAGCGCTCGGTCAAGTCAGCACGGCAACTGGCGAGTACACTGGCGTTCTTGACATCAACAACGAGTCGCATCGCAATCTCATTGAAGTCATGGACTCTCAGCGCGATACGATGGGCAACACTCTGCTCGCGATGGAGCAGCAGGGCGCATCTCATGAAGAGATGACCGCCAAAGTCGCGGCGAGCAAGCAATCGTTCATTGATCAAGCAATCGCGATGGGGCAGTCTAAGACGGCTGCTCAGACTCTCGCTGATCAGATCTTTGGTATTCCGTCGCAAACTGCTGCGTCTGTTTCGACTCCCGGTCTCGCCGAGAGCATCGAAAAGTTCAAGCAGCTCAAGTGGCACATGGGAGAGACGCCCGACAAGAAGGGCATCTACATCTCCGACAACGCTGCAGAGGCTATCTCTAACATTGAAGGTCTCGAAGGCGTTGTCAAACGAGATAAAAATGGCCGAGTCTACATCAATACAGACGATGTCCCACGCGCAGCTAATGAAATTCTTTCTCTTAATGGGAAAAACACTTCATCTACTCACACTGTCACAACAAACTACATCAACGGCTACACCGAGATCAGCACCGGTAAAGGCCGTATGCAAGGTCCGGGCATCTACGCTAGAGACGCTCCACGCGCAGATGGCGCGATCAACAAGTGGATCTTCGCCAACGGCGGCACTCGTCTTCCGATCGAAGCCAAGATCCAGCCGTCTGTCGGTACTCAGGGTCTGATCCAGTGGGCGGAGGCTTCTACTCACGGCGAGGCGTTCATCCCGCTCAATCCGGCCAAGAAGGCTCGTTCATCTGCTATCTGGCTCGAGACCGGCAAGAAGCTTGGACTCATCAAGTCGAACGCAGACGGAAGCGTTCCCTCCGGTGCTGCAGCAGCTATCGCTGTACGCAACCTCGACGTCGAGATTCTTGCCGCGATCAAGGAAGGGTTCGCTAAGACCCTCTCAGCGCTCACTTCCCTCCGTGGTGGATCTATTGCAGCAGCCGGAGCTGGACCGTCCACGGGCGCGCCAGGGGCACGTACGAGCGGCGTCATCAACGAGATTGCGGGAGCCGCGGAACTCGCTGCCGCGCCTGAGACTGTTGTCCGTGCGGGCTCTGCTATCTCAGACACGATCAACAACGTCGTCAATCCGTCGATGCGGAGTCTCGACCAGCAACTGATCACGTCCAAGACTGGTGTCATTGATCCGACATTCCAGGGTATCTCTGGCGGAATGACAAATCTTGGCATGACTGTTCCCACAGTCACGTCATCGATGATCAACCCAGCGATCGCGGGTATGGGCGCGAACCTCATGAACGTCGGCCAGGGAATCATCAACCCTGCGCTTGCCGGCGTCCAGAACGCAATGACGAACACGGGCAACGTCTTCGGACTTGTCACTCAGGGCGCGATCAACCCGCTGTGGAACGACACCGCCAACAACATCATGGGCGGGGTCACCGGAACGATCGAGCCCGCCTTCAACGGCATCATGGGTGGCCTCGGCGCTGTCTCCAACTCGTTCGGTCAAGGCGCATCAAACATCGCTGCGCAATGGTCCAGAGTCCGTGAAGCTACCGCTTCGCCCGTGCGTTTCGCGATCACGTCTGTCTTCAATGACGGCCTGATCGGAATGTGGAACAGCGTCTCGGAGATGCTGGGCACCACAAAGATGAACCCGTACCCGGTGCGATTCGCTACGGGTACATCTAACATCGGATCTGTGCTTCCCGGCTACACTCCCGGACGGGATCCGTACACATTCATTGAACCACGCTCGGGAATGTCTATCGGCCTGTCCGGTGGCGAAGCGATCATGCGTCCCGAGGTCACAAAAGTCCTCGGATCTGACCGGGTCGATAATCTCAACGCGGCAGCCCGTATCGGTGGTGTCAGCGCCGTCAAGCGATCACTCGGTAACTTCGCCGGTGGTGGCGTCGTCGAATCGATCACGGGTCTTGTCAACAAGTACTTCCCCGGCATGTCGATCACATCGACGTACCGCAATTCAGCCGACCACCACGGGTCCGGGCTCGCGGTCGACTTCTCGAACGGCACCGACACGACGCCGCAAATGCAAGCCGCCGCGAGATTCTTCCATAAGCACTACGCGCCTGGCCTGCTCGAGCTGATTCACTACCCGCTGGCCGGGTGGCAGAACATCGACAACGGTGTCCCGTTCGACTTCGGGCCGGGAACAAACGCCCAGCACCGTAACCACGTCCACGTCGCAGCTGCTCGTCCGCTTCCTGAGCCGGGT
>JAQUHK010000188.1 GCA_028683655.1 Alphaproteobacteria bacterium | reverse complement strand
GAAGGTCGTCAACGACGATCCGCCCGGCGTCCGAGTCTCCGGCATCTACAAGCATGATCTTCCCTGCGGGAGTCCGGACGAGAACAGCGTCCCCCTGGCCCACGTCAAGGACCGAGACCGTGAGGTTACCGGTCGCTGTCGGTTCTGGGGCCGCATGTGCCTCAATGTCGGCGGTCTGTACCGGTATGGTCGCCTCGCGGTTGTCGGTCGTGGTGTACCAGACGCAAAACATCGTGGCGACGAGCATGGTGATAATGACGTATATTCGCATGAATCGAAAAAATACAGTTTTAGATCCACTCGGGCTCAACAGTTGGCCACCGGTCTTTGATCGGCTCGGGCTCAAGCACCTTCGGTCTCTTTTTGAACGCGGACGCAAACGCGAACGATTTCTTCTCTCTCTTCACCACCAGTTTCTTTGTCGCCCCTGAACCAGGGCGCATAAATTTTAGAAATGCCCCCGGTTCTCTCTTCGGAATCACCAGGTTCTCAGGGTCTGCACGAGGGTCGTACTCTACAGGCGGTGTCTTTTTTTGGGACTGTTGGGGAAAATCGATCAGCGGCACGGGTTCAACCGCGGCGACTGGAGGTAGGTTATGACAATTTTCATCATCTGGGAGATTTGTCATAACCTCCTCCGTATATTTGGACTCGATCTGATCGGAGCTCTTGGTCAGCTCCGGTTGTTTGCTCTGTATGTCACCCGGGTTTGACATATCCTCAGGTATGTCAACCGGGCCCGATGTGCAGATGGAGGACTCCTCTGGTAGACCATCAACGGGGGGGTCGGAATCGAGCGGGTTTGTATTTGCTGGCGGTTCGCGGGCCTCAGTTCCTTTGGACGTTTTACCGAAGATCGTGAATCCTGGAAACTTGCGCTTCGCACTCCCGGTCCCCACTTGGGCTGACTCTCGCTTCTTGAAGATCGAACCGAACAGGTCTTTTTTCGCATTCGTCTCCGGTCGGGCAACGTCGACTGGTGGAGGCAACGAAGTATCGAGGTCTGGCGCACTCGTCACAGAGCGGTACTCCTCATCACTCATCACAACCTGTCGGCCCGCGGTCGTCACAACCAGGTAGTCCCCCTGTTTACCCTCAACCTCTCCCTGTCCAGTCTCGACCAAAATCGAACCTGCGAGGCGGACGGCCGTTACAGGCCGCTCGTCAAATGATAAAATCGATGCCATGTTATTTCCCCCTCCCCGGGATCTTCGAAATAATGAAGAAAACCGACCATGCTGTTAACAGTGTTATCACCGAGATCCCGATGAGGTTCTGTTGAATCATCCCGAGACCCAGGTTGAGATAGAGGAGGCAACCGGCGAGTGCGAACAGGACCGAACCATAGACTTCCGGTCTGAAGTCTCCCGAGCCTGTTGTAATGCCGCCCTTGAATTTATGCCCCCAAAGGGGTAGGAAAGGTTGGACCCCCCACCGAGTACAGCTGTCTTCAATGAGATGCATCACCCCTCCTCCTACAAGGCCGGCGAAGAACCAGAGCACGACCGGATCCCAGTATCCTGTGTAACGGAGCACGGCATAGCCAGCACCACAGATCACGGCCGAATACATCGCGATTCCGAGGAGTGTGTGGAGGCTACCGCGGTGGTTCGGATCAAACTTCTGAAACAGGCAGATATACCCGATATGGACGATCGTGAAAAGGATGGAACGCACGATCTGAGACGCAAACGGGACGGCGACGACTCCTTTTACGATCTTCATGTTCGGGGTGTCTAAATCAGGCAGGTACGCTCCAATCCACGCTCCGCCCAACACCAGTGCGACGGTTTGAAGCGATCCCGGCAAGTACGGGATTGCCAGGAGCGATGCCGATCCGAGTGTCAGAACGACGTGGTTCCGCCCAAGCATATCAACCCGTTGTTCCGAACTGATATAAGGCGAAGGGGTTCGTACGAAAATAAGAAACCGAACAAGGGCATTGGGCCGGGACGGGGCTGCTACGTCCGCCCCAGCAATATAGGTATGACGAGAACAACTCTCAATCCTGGAGGATGATGAGACACGACTACATTCGGGAAAACGTTGCAATTCTTAGCTTTTCATCACCTCCGCAAAGTGGGTTGCAATGTTCATTGCCGGATCGTTTGGCAATTGAGACTGCATCTACCAAGCCCTTAAACCTGCCGCTTTCGATCCGTCCCCCTCCCTTTTTCATGTGAAACAACAAGTCCGATCTATGGCTCTTGGTCCAAAAGACCCGCGGCGCGTTAAAGCGGCGGACCGGCTCGCGAAGATCGACTTTGAACGAAAAGAGAAGGAGCGCAAGCGACGAAAATACATCGAGGAGCACACGGGGGAACGGAAGATCAACGGTCGGTTCTACAAAGAGCACGCATCTGGGATGACCAAACACGATGCGCTGAAACTCGAAAAAGAGTTAAAGGCCACGACGGACCTTTCGACCAGGGTTCTTCCCACTAAGGCTGGGCATACCCTCTACGTCCTCTCGACCTAGCGCGAACATTCGGTGCGCCTCATCGACGTTGAATAATGCATCTCCGTCGCGGTCGCGTTCCTTCTCCTTACTTTTCTCCTTTTTCTTCTTTTGAATCACGATCTTTGTCCGAAACTCTCGGATCGCGATCTCGATCTTCTCTCTCACGTCCGGATCGGTGAGATCTGCGTCGATCCAGCGGTCGCGTGCCTGTGAGAGGTAATACCGATCCTTGACCTCTTTATCACGGATCAGCTTGTGTTTTTTGACAAACCCCCCTGCTTCCAGGCTCTCCCCTACAGTCTCGCGCACTCGCCCCACGACCGATGCAAATAGTCCCATACGTTTCACCACCTAATCGCGCGTCTGGCCGAACTGATGATCCCGCCTTTCTTCTTCGGTGCTACGGTCTTCTTCCGCTTCTTCGGTTTCGCCTTCGGCTTGAATCGGTCCGGTCGGCGTCAGCCCAAAGCCGCCGAGTCTCAACCGAAGGTTG
>JAQUHK010000061.1 GCA_028683655.1 Alphaproteobacteria bacterium | reverse complement strand
CAGAAGCGTTATTCTCATCTCACGACTCTTTCTTCTCCGGCGACCAGGCATCCTCGATCTGATAGAAGCTGCGCGCCTCGGGGCGGAAGATATGGATGATCACGTCACCGGCGTCTATCAGGACCCAATCCCCTTGCTGCACACCTTCCACACGGAGCCGCTTGACCCCCAGCTTGAAGAAAGCCTCCCGCAGGTATTCGGCCAGCGCACCAAGCTGGCGAGACGAGCCGCCCGAGGCGATGATCAGATAATCGGCAATCGGGCTACGTCCGCGCAAATCGACGCAAACGACCTCCTCGGCCTTCTTGCTGTCCAGAACCTTCAAAGCCGCATCCCGCAGTTTTTCGGGCATCCCGGCTTCGGACTTAACCTTCGCCTTCGCCGCCCCACCGGTCGTGACCTTGGCCTTGGGGGTACTCTTGGCGGCAGGCTTGGCTGGTGCCTTCGCAGGTGCCTTCTTGGGTACAACCTTCTTGGAAGGAGCCGTCTTCGCGGCCCCCCTGACTGTCGTCTTGGCGGTAGCTTTTGCGGCTACAGCCTTCGGCGCGGCCTTGGTGGCGGCGGTGGCTTTCTTGGCAGGAAGCTTCTTTTGGCTCTGGCTATCGGCTTTGACTTTTTTTGTCGTTTTGACTGGCATTTATGGCTCCGTGTTACAGATCGTGCTTGTGTGAGAGTCTTATGCACAAAAAAAGCCCCGTCTGCAAGGCAGGCGGGGCTTTTTGTGCTTTGAAGCCAAGATTACTTCTTCTTGGCAACCGTCTTCTTGGCGGCGGGCTTCTTCGCTACGGTCTTCTTAGCGACAGCCTTCTTGGCAACCGTCTTCTTGGCGACGGCCTTCTTGGCAACCGTCTTCTTCGCTACGGTCTTCTTGGCAACTGTCTTCTTGGCGACAGTCTTCTTGGCAACCGTCTTCTTCGCTACGGTCTTCTTAGCAGCCGTCTTCTTGGCGGCGGGCTTCTTCGCAGCAGCTTTCTTAACAACCATTGGATGAACTCCTTCGTTAGATTGGTGAGTACCAGACGTGAGGTTACTGTGTTGCCTGATCTGCGACGCAGACAGGGGATTCAACTGATTGTCCAAAACCACCCATGCAGGAGGCTTGGTCTCGGCCAGATCCGTGACCGACGACAAAGGCAGCTTGGCATCCCCGAAGGCAGCTTCAGCCACGCCTTTCACGCGAGGAGTAGAATACCCCGATCGGAGAAAAACAGCAATCGGAACGTGAAGGAAGATTTCTTGCCACGCCTTCCACAAATGGATCGTCGCAAGGTTGTCTTCGCCCATCAACCAGACGAATTTTTCACGCGGAAAGTGTCGGCTCAACGCGCGCAAGAAATCGATCGTGTACCCTGTTTCACCGACCTCGTCCGCGCGTTTGACAATGATCTTTTTTTGTCCGGCGAGAAGACGTTTGGCGCGTGTGATCCGCTCGTCGTAAGGAAGCGTTTCATCCCGTGTTTTCAGGGGATTTTGCGTTGTCACGATCCACCAGATTTCATCCAGCTCAAGACGCGAAAGCGCAAAGAGCGACATCGCCAGATGGCCCTTGTGCGCGGGGTTGAACGACCCGCCGAAAAGACCGATGCGACGGCCTGCGCGAAGAGATTTTGTGATCGTCATTTTACGTTCTCGTGACCTGTTTTTGACTCAAAAACAACTGTTGCAAATCTTACACACTTTTCAGTTATTTTACTCAAACGCGCCTCTGTCACACAAAAAAGCGAACGCGCGTCACGAGTTTTCATAACCGAACATCGTCTCTAATGACTCGAATGTCGCATCCATTTTGTATTCATAGAAGAACGGAAAGATGATGTGACCATAGCGAATGGAGAGCTGACTCTCCGCCTCTTCCTCACCACCCTTTTGCACACCAGCGACATAGAGGGCAGAGGCAAGCCCCGTGCGATCCGCGCCAGAATGACAATGTACGAGGATCGGCTTCTCTGCTGTTTTGAAAACCTCCATCAACCGCAGAGCCTCATCCTTCACAAGCTTACGCCGCGCCGACATGCGGAAATTGATATGTGTCAGACCAAGCCGTTTTGACTCGGCGATCTCGTCATCATACCACGCCTTACCTTCGTTCGAACCGCGCAGATTAATCACCGTCTTGATGCCATAGCCCCGCACATAGCCCGCCAGCTCATCGCCCTTCGGTTGCGCCGAACGATAAAAAGCCCCCGTCTCGACGGCATGAAAATTGTTGGTAAGATAAAGATAGCCCGCATAGAAAGCGACACAACAAGCGACAACCCCGAAGCCCAGCAGCCAGCGACGTACACGAGGCGAGAATGAAAAATAGTTCCAAGACACGTCGTTTCTCCGTTTTCTTTTTGTAACATTCGCCGCCTATGAAGCGTTGGCTCACGATTAAAAGTTTGAGTCATTCCCGCGAAAGCGGGAATCTACCAGCTGCGCGTTGACTCGATATAAGATTCCCAAAACCCTAACCGTTAGCCTTGGCAGTAAGGCCGCGTCGTGGATTCCCGCTTTCGCGGGAATGACTCGTTTTTTGTAAATTCTCCCACAACGCTTAAAACCGCAAGAGGCACGTCAACAAAAAGCCCGACCAGAGTATCCGGTCGGGCTTTTCTGCGTCAACATGACAAGAAGCTTACTTCTTCTCGTCGGCCTTCTTGTCGGCCTTTGCCGTCATCGGCGTGCCGTCAAGGTTGAAGCGTTCGATCTTGGCCTTGGCTTCCATATCCTTGATCATCTTCGCTGCGATTTCCTGCCCGACCTGAGCCGTCAGTTCGTCCTTCACCTCGGCCATCGGCGGCGGCGAGGACTTGCGGCGGTCTTCAAGCTTGATGATGTGATAACCGAAATCGGTCTTCACCGGCTTGTCGCTGATCTCGCCGACCTTCATCGCAAAAGCGGCTTCGGCGAACGGCTTGACCATCGCGGTGCGGGGGAAGTAGCCGAGGTCACCGCCCTGCTTGGCCGAGCCCGTATCCATCGTTTTCTCAGTCGCCAGCTTGGCAAAGTCGGTGCCCCCCTTGACCTGCTTGAGCAGCTCATTGGCTTCGGCTTCCGTCTTGACCAGAATATGGCGCGCGCGGACTTCGTCTTCCGGCTTGAACTTCGCGGACAGTTCGTCATAACGCGCCTTCAGCTTGGCGTCGGTGATTTGCGGCGTGACTTCCTTGCGGACATAGGCATCGGCCACAAGCTGGGCCTCGATGTCCTTCAGACGCGCCTTGACGTCCTTGTCATTCTGAAGCTTGTCCTCATAGCCCTTGGCCGAGACAAGCTTGGTCATGATCGCCTTTTCAAGAAGCTGCGGATAGAGCACCTGCATCGGAAGTTGGGCCGCACGGCTGCCCATCGCCTGCATCTCATGCGCGATATCGGCACGGGTGATGGTGTCCCCATTGACGCGAGCCACAACGGCGTCGGCGGAAGACTCCTTGTCTGCAGCCACAACCGGCAGGGCCAAGGCGCCAAGGGCCAAAGCGAGGGTGGCTACACGAAGCATTTTCGACATGTTTGTTTCCTTTGCGTTTAAAGAAATATGAAAGGGCATTCGTACAGACGCACGAACACGCTCGATTCCTTTCAGAATCTAACAAACAAATTGTGGCATGATTAGGGTTAAGCGGCAACGGCGAAAAAAAGGGGGGGCTGTCGCACCCCCCCTAAATACTAAATGCCAAAGGCTAAATGCTAAATGCTAAACTCTTTTCATCACGAGGCTGGCATTGGTCCCGCCAAACCCGAACGAGTTCGAGAGGACGATGTCCAGCTTCTTTTCCTTGGCCTTGAGCGGCACAAGATCGATCCCGTCGCAGGCTTCGGAGGGATCTTCAAGGTTAAGCGTCGGGGGAATGATGCCAGTCTGCATGGCCTTGAGGCAATAGATCGCCTCGACCGCACCAGCAGCGCCGAGCAAATGCCCCGTGGCCGACTTGGTGGAAGACATCATGGTCTTGCCCGCCGCCTCGCCGAGCAACCGCTTGACCGCACGGACTTCAATCTCGTCGCCCAGTGGCGTAGAGGTGCCGTGCGCATTGATATAGTCGATCGCGTCAACCGAGATACCGGCCCGCGCAACCGCCGCGCGCATCGCGCGATAGCCGCCATTGCCATCTTCAGCCGGGGCCGACATATGGAAAGCGTCGCCGGATAGGCCATAACCGATGATCTCGCCGTAAATCTTCGCACCACGTTTTTTGGCGTGTTCGTATTCTTCCAGAACCACAACGCCTGCGCCCTCGCCCATCACGAAACCGTCACGCCCCTTGTCCCATGGACGCGAGGCTTTTCCCGGCGCATCATTATAAGAGGTCGACAGAGCCCGCATAGCGCAGAAACCGGCCATACCGACACGGCACACGGCGGCTTCCGCCCCGCCTGCAACCATCACGTCGGCCTCGCCCGTCATGATAAAACGAGCCGCATCACCGATGGCATGCGAGCCGGTGGCACACGCCGTCACGACCGAATGGTTCGGCCCGCGCAGATTGTGTTTGATGGAAACCTGCCCCGAAGCCAGATTGATCAGGCTTTTCGGAATAAAGAAAGGCGACACGCGGCGGGCCCCTTTATCGTGCAGGACGATCGAGGTCTCGTAGATCTCGTTCAGGCCACCGATGCCCGACCCGACCAAAACGCCTGCGCGGTCAGCCTCTTCTTCTGTTTCAGGCTTAAAGCCCGAATCCGCCATCGCCTCATCGGCCGCCGCCATCGCAAAATGGATAAAGATATCCATTTTCTTCTGGTCTTTCGGCTCGATAAAGCGATCGGGATTGAACTGCCCCGCCTCGTCGCCGCGCGGCACTTGTCCGGCCACCTGACTCGACAAATCCGCAACTTCAAAGCTTGTGATTTGACGAATGCCTCCCTGTCCGGCCGTAAGGTTCGACCAGTTGACATCCACGCCCACGCCAAGCGGCGAGAGCATCCCAAGTCCTGTAACGACGACTCTTCTCATTTTGATCCGACTTTAGATGAGGCAGAAAAGGGCCGCTTGATTAGGCGGCTTGCTTTGAGCTGATGAAATCGACGGCATCCTTGACCGTAACGATCTTTTCGGCGGCGTCGTCGGGGATTTCAACGCTGAATTCTTCTTCGAAGGCCATAACCAGCTCGACGGTATCCAAGCTGTCGGCACCAAGATCATCGATGAAGCTGGCATTTTCCGTGACTTTCGCCGCATCGACACCAAGATGTTCGATGACAATCTTCTTCACGCGTTCCGCAATATCACTCATGATCCGTTCAACCTTCTGTTGTTTACATCGTTTGCTTACGAGCAGGAGTTTACCAAACTGCGCCCACAGCGCAAGCCCAGACATTCCGCCAAGGGAATCGCCCTGCCCAAGAGGCTCCTTCTGTATGCCGTGAAAGGAAAACTGTCCAGAAATTTATCGCGCCAAAGGCCGTTTTTTAGTGATCTTTTTGGATTCATTGGTTTTTTAAAGCCGCTTTAACCATGCAAAACGGCCCTATTCCCCTTTGGGCTGCGACAAAACCTCTGCTTCGCGCTCCTTGGCGGCCTGCCGCTTTGCATACCATACGCGCAAGCCAACCATCAAAACGAAGAGACCCAAAGCGGCCAACATGAAGTTGCGGACCTCAAAGTTCATCGTTTCTTCGTTGCCAAAACCCACCCGCTCCATGATATCGCCGAACAGATAGCCAACGCCACAAAACACAAACGACCAGACAAAGGAGGCAATGGCATTAAGAGCCGTAAAACGCCGCCATGCAATTTGACTCATGCCGATGGACAACGCACTTATATTCCGCACGCCATACATAAAGCGATAGGACATGATGAACGACACATCATATTTCTCAAGAATGCGAAAGATCTTCTCAAGTTTTGGCTGAAGTTTTGGATAGCGATGAACGATGCGGCGACCATAGCGGCGCCCCAAGAAAAACATGACCTGATCGCCAAACATGCTGCCCAGCGCGGCGGCGATAAAAAGAAGATAGACATTAAGGAGCTCTCGCTGGGCCGCAAGCCCCGCAAAAATGACAAAGGTTTCTCCTTCAAGGGCCGTCCAGACAAAGGTGACGAGATAGAAGAAATCCTCATGCTGTTGAATCAGAGCCATGGCTTGCTCGTGGTTCATCGCCAAGCCATGCTGTTGGAAAAAAGCAACAATACCATTCATGAACATACCCTCTTACACAAAGCGCGGCACTGTCATAGCAGATGCCGCGCTGCGCGTCACTTGAAACCTGCGTCACGGTAAAAATCCCCCTCTCCTCGTCTTCCCGCACTGCAGACAGCGCGAAGCGCAGGCTGCGTGTGCGGGACCCAGCCGATCTTGCCCGCAGAGAACCAGCGTTAGGCTGGACCCCGCATCAAGTGCGGGGTGACGAGGGGGGCTACTTGATTACTTAAAGACGACCTTCAAAATCTCGTAGGATTTTGTCCCCTTGGGGGTGTTGACCTCGACGCTCTCGCCCTTTTCCTTACCGATAAGGGCACGTGCCAGAGGCGAGGAAATGGACAGGAATCCACCCTTGATGTCGGACTCTTCGTCGCCGACAATCTGATAGGTCACTTCTTCTTCTGTATCCTCATCGACCAGCGTAACCGTCGCGCCAAACTTGACGGCGTTGCCTGTCAGTTTGGAAACGTCGATTACTTCGGCGCGCCCCACCTTGTCCTCAAGATCCTGAATACGGCCCTCGACAAAGCTCTGACGTTCACGGGCGGCGTGATATTCCGCGTTTTCGGACAAATCGCCATGTTCACGCGCCTCGGCAATCGCCTTGATGATCGCGTGACGTTCGACATTTTTGAGATGCTTGAGCTCTTCCTCAAGACGCTGATAGCCTTGGGCTGTCATGGGTACTTTATCTGTCATCTCATGTCCTTTCTTCTTAAAGACAATAAAAGACCACGCCCTCTTTTCTACCCCAAAAAGGCAGGAGGAACGCAGCCCTTATTGTTAACGATTCGAGGCGTCAGGATACGACTGAAGCGATTCAACTTCAAGGGAATCGCTCTGCAACGCCGCGATGGCCCCTACGGCAGCCTTAGCCCCCGCCATGGTCGTATAGTGCGGGATGCCTTCCATCAGGGCCGTCCGGCGTAATGAATAGCTGTCCGCCAGCGTTTGGGCTCCCTCGGCGGTCGTGTTGATCATAAGGTCGATCTCGCCGTTAATCATCGCGTCCACGATATGCGGCTGGCCCTGATAGACCTTGTTGATCCGGCGAACGGGCACCCCCGCCTCTTCCAAGGCCTTGGCCGTGCCGCCCGTGGCGACCATGTCAAAGCCCATCTGGATCAGACGGCGGGCCAGCTCGATCGTCTGGGGCTTGTCCACATTCTTGACCGAGACGAAACAGTTTCCCTTCTTGGGCAGGCGCAGGCCCGCGCCGAGCTGCGCCTTGGCATAGGCATGGGCGAAGTCGCGGTCAAGGCCCATCACCTCGCCCGTCGATTTCATCTCTGGCCCCAGCACAATATCCACGTTCGGGAACCGCGCAAACGGGAAGACGGGTGTCTTGACGGCCATGCGAGCGGGGACCTTTAACAGGTCAACATCGCTTTTTATAAGTGCCGCCAGCTTCTCGCCCACCATCACCCGCGCCGCCATCTTGGCAATCGGCAGGCCGATGGCCTTGGCAACAAACGGCACCGTGCGGCTGGCGCGAGGGTTCACTTCAAGAATGTAAACCTCGCCGTCTTTGACCGCGAATTGCACATTCATCAGGCCAATCACGCCAACGCCCCGCGCCAAGGCTTCCGCCTGACGCTTGATCTCGGCGATAATGTCAGGCGCAAGAGAATAAGGCGGCAGAGCGCACGAGCTGTCGCCCGAATGGATGCCAGCCTCTTCGATATGCTCCATCACGCCCGCGACAAAGACCGTGTCCTTGTCGGCCACAACATCCACATCGACCTCGATAGCGTTTTCAAGATAATGGTCGATCAGCACCGGATTGTTGCCGGAGACATGAACCGCCTGTCCGATATAACGGCGCAGTCCCTCCACGCCGTGAACGATTTCCATTGCGCGGCCACCCAGAACATAGGACGGACGGATCACGACGGGATAGCCGACTTTCTCGGCCACCGCTTCGGCTTCGGCAGGGCTGCGCGAAAGGCCGTTGGCGGGCTGTTTCAACTTCAATTCCTGAAGCAGGACTTGGAACCGCTCACGATCTTCGGCAAGGTCAATCGCATCGGGAGAAGTGCCGAGGATCGGAATCCCCGCCTCTTGCAACGCTTCGGCAAGACGCAGCGGGGTCTGGCCACCGAACTGCACCATCACGCCCAGCAGTGTGCCTTTCGATTGCTCGACGCTGACGATCTCGATCACGTCTTCGGCGGTCAGCGGCTCGAAATAGAGACGGTCAGAGGTGTCATAATCCGTCGAAACGGTTTCAGGGTTGCAGTTGACCATGATCGCCTCAAGGCCCGCCGCCCGAAGCGCCATCACGGCATGCACGCAGCAATAGTCGAACTCAATCCCCTGCCCGATCCGGTTCGGCCCACCGCCCAGAATGATGACCTTCTTCTTGTCCGACGGCTGCGCTTCGCAATGAGGGGCGGCGGTAGCGTTGGCCGGTTCATAGCAGGAATACAAATACGGCGTGAGCGAGGCGAACTCGGCGGCGCAGGTGTCGATGCGTTTGAAGACGGGGCGCACATCCACGCTGCGGCGGGCGGCGGCAACGTCGCTTTCGCTCTGGCCTGTCAAGGCGGCCAGACGCGCATCGGCAAAACCCATCGCCTTGATGCGCTGCCACTCGCGCTTGTCTTGGGGGAGGCCTTCGGCTTTAAGGCGCGATTCCTCGTGCACAATCTCGGCGATACGCTCCATGAACCATGGGTCATATTTGCAGATCGCACAAATATCCTCGACGCTCATCCCCTCACGCAGGGCTTGCGCGGCCACAAGCAAGCGGTCCGCCGACGGCTTGGCCAAAGCGGCTTGCAGCGCGGGCATCCCCTGCCCTTCTATCGTCACTTCGTCAAGGCCGCACAGGCCCGTCTCAAGCCCGCGCAGGGCTTTTTGCAGGGACTCGTGGAAAGTGCGGCCAATCGCCATCACCTCGCCCACCGACTTCATGGCGGTGGTGAGTGTGGGCTCGGTGCCGGGAAATTTCTCGAACGCAAAACGCGGGATCTTCGTGACGACATAATCAATCGTCGGCTCGAACGCCGCAGGAGTCACGCCCGTGATATCGTTCATCAGCTCATCGAGCGTATAGCCAACCGCAAGCCGCGCCGCCACTTTGGCAATCGGGAACCCCGTCGCCTTGCTGGCGAGCGCGGAGCTGCGCGAGACACGCGGGTTCATCTCGATCACCACCATGCGGCCATCGGCGGGATTGACCGCGAACTGCACGTTCGAGCCGCCCGTATCCACGCCGATCTCACGCAGCACGGCGATCGAGGCGTTACGCATGATCTGATATTCTTTGTCCGTGAGCGTCAGCGCGGGCGCAACCGTGATGCTGTCGCCCGTGTGAATGCCCATCGGATCGACATTCTCGATCGAGCAAATAATGATGCAATTGTCCTTTGTATCGCGGACAACCTCCATCTCGTATTCTTTCCAGCCCAAGACGGATTCTTCGACCAGAACCTCGCTCACGGGGCTGGCATCAAGACCGCTTGCTACGATTTCCTGATATTCCGTTTTGTTATAGGCAATGCCGCCGCCCGTTCCCGCCAGCGTAAAACTGGGGCGGATAATCGCGGGAAGCCCCACCTCGGCCAAAGCGGCTGCGGCCTCGTCCATCGTGTGAACAATGCACGAGCGCGGACTGACAAGCCCGATCTTGTCCATCGCATTGCGGAACAGCAAACGGTCCTCGGCCTTTTCAATCGCCTCCCGCTTCGCGCCGATCAGCTCGATCCCCAGCCGCTCCAGCGTGCCGTCCTTGGCCAAAGCCATCGCCGTATTGAGCGCCGTCTGCCCTCCCATGGTCGGCAGGATCGCATCGGGACGCTCCTTCTCCAAAACCTTCGTCACCATCTCTGGCGTGATCGGCTCGATATAAGTCGCATCCGCGACTTCAGGATCCGTCATGATCGTCGCAGGGTTGGAGTTGACCAAAATGATACGATACCCTTCAGCGCGCAAAGCCTTGCAAGCCTGCACCCCCGAATAATCAAACTCGCAAGCCTGACCAATGACGATGGGACCAGCACCGATGATGCAGATGGATTGGATGTCAGTTCTTTTGGGCATAGTCTCTCCTAACAAGCATTCAGCATTCGGCTCTTATGGTTGGGTACCTTGCGGAGCAAATCCACGCGGCGGCAAAAATTGTCGATGCAAGGCTTCTCTTATAAAATCTGCAACATCATCAATATTGTCTGTTTTCCTTGCCTCGGCAGGAAAAACTTTCATGTCTTCGGGATGCCCAAAGCAAATACGAGGCTTGTTATAACGCGTGGCTAAATCATATTCATTAAGCGTGCCTTTGCTTCCGCACAAAAAAACCAAGGCATGACACGTCATAATATTCACGTGATTGCGTGATACTTGGTTTGGGTCCTCGCCCTTAAAATTGGGGAGCGGCGTATAAATGGGCACCTCGACATAAGAGTTGGGATACCCCGAAAGAGGGGCGAATATTCCCGCTTCATTCAATGCTGTTGGAATAATCCCCATGCACTGACCTTCATGAGGCTGCGCGGTGAAGGAGCGAGAAACAGCTTCCATCGTTCCTGTCCCCCCACCCGTGAGGAGATTATACCCACTGGCAGCGATCAAACGGCCTAATGGTTCGGCATACGCCTCATACGCGTCGGCTCCAGACCCCATAACCCCAACAATCGGTCGCTTGTTCATTTTCTAAGCTCCTTTGCCATGGACTTTCAATCACCTCTACTCATCGCACTTCAATAATTTGATACAAGGCCTAAAAACCTGCGTCATCCCCGCGAAAGCGGGGATCCATATTGATCCCAAGGGACAGCTTCAACATGTAGATTCCCGCTTTCGCGGGAATGACTCATTTGTTGTATGATGGCCCCAACCCTTGAAGGTCAAAAAATGTAAAGACAAGTTTTTCTCCCTAAATGCCGACCCCCGAATGCCAAATGCTTCTTGATCATCTCGACAAACCTGTCGAAGAGATAGTGGCTGTCATGTGGCCCTGGCGATGCCTCTGGGTGATACTGGACAGAAAACGCTGGCTTATCTTTAAGGCGCAGGCCCTCGTTGCTGCCGTCGAACAAGCTGACGTGGCTGACTTCGGCGTTAGAGGGCAGGGTTTCGGGGATCACCATGAAGCCGTGGTTTTGGCTGGTGATCTCGACTTTGCCTGTTTGCAAATCCTTGACGGGATGGTTCGCGCCGCGATGGCCGCGTGGCATCTTGGTGGTCTTGGCCCCTAGCGCGAGGCCGAGCATCTGGTGGCCGAGACAAATGCCGAACAGGGGAATGCCCTTATCCAGAACGGCGCGGATCACGGGGACGGCATAAACGCCCGTCGCCGCCGGGTCTCCCGGACCGTTGGAGAGAAACACACCGTCGGGCTTCAGCTCCATAATCGCCTCAAACGAGGTCTGCGCCGGAACAACCGTCACGCGGCAACCCGCGCTTACCAGACAGCGCAGGATGTTGCGTTTGGCACCATAGTCGATGGCGACAACATGGGGTCGGGGGTCGGGGGTCAGGGGTCGGGGCGAGGAATTTCCCTCCCCCCGAATGCCGATCCCCGAATGCCGATCCCCCTCTATGCTTTCTTCCCACACATACCTCTCCCCGCACGTCACCTCCAGCGCGAGGTCCATGCCGTCGAGGCCTGCCCAGTCGGCGGCTTCCTTCTTCAAGGCATCAAGATCGAACACGCCGTCAGGCGCGTGGCAGATCACACCGCTGGGCGCGCCGCCATCACGGATGCGGGCCGTCAAAGCGCGGGTATCCACGCCGGAAATGCCAATCAGGTTGTTTTGCTCCAGCCACGCCGTGAGCGGCTGGACCGACCGCCAGTTGGAGGGCTCGGTCACCTCGGCGCGCAGCACAAGCCCTCGCGCCGCCGGTTTGCCCGTTTCAACGTCCAGCTTATTGGTGCCGACATTGCCGATATGCGGAAAGGTGAAGGTGATAATCTGTCCGGCATAGCTGGGATCGGTCAGGATTTCCTGATAGCCCGTCATGGAGGTATTAAAGCAAACCTCGCCCACCGCCTTGCCGCTGGCCCCAAGGCCAGAGCCAAAAAAAACCGTTCCGTCCGCTAGGACCAGAACGGCTGTCGGGAAAATTGTTGGGATTCGCGGCTTAGGCGTGCTATTTGTAAAAGGCAAAGGCGACGATTGGGGCATTGGCTCCAGCTTTTTATGGATTTCAGGTCAAACGACCAGACCATAGACTCCCGCGCCCTCCTTTGGCAAGCTTGAAGTGCAAGAAATTTGAAAGGAAATCCCTATGCTTCGCGATGAACTGAAAGACGCCCTGAAAACAGCCATGCTGGCCAAAGAGGAAAAGGCCGTCGGCACCATCCGCATGATCATGGCCAAGATGAAGGATCAGGACATCGCCGCCCGCCCC
>JAQUHK010000004.1 GCA_028683655.1 Alphaproteobacteria bacterium | reverse complement strand
CCTGTAGTGACAATCCATATGAGCAAGGAAATATGGATGGTTGTTGACGCCATCTCTGGACTGTTTTTTGCCTATGTCGGATACATGGCATATAGGGTGCGGAAAGAACGCCATATAGATGACGAAGTCCCCACCGACCGCGCATGAAAATCACCTCATACATATTTTTGCTTTTGCTCATATCGGCCTCGACCGCTTGGGCTGATGAAAAACAAAACGCCTTCTCCCCACGTCAGGGCGCGACAGAGCTTGTTGTCAAGACGATTGGCGAGGCCGAGCGATCCGTGTGTGTCGCTGCTTATTCCTTCACATCAGAACCCATCGCGCAAGCGTTGATCGACGCGCATGGCAAGGGCGTGGATGTTACGGTCGTTTTAGATAAGAGCCAGCGCAAGCAAAAACGCAGCCTGTACCATCGCCTGAAAGAGCGCGGCATCCCGACGCGCATCAACGACAACTATGCCATCATGCACAACAAGTTTATGGTGATCGACGAGAAGGTCTTGCAGCTTGGCAGTTTCAATTACACAAAGGCCGCTGAGAAACGGAATGCCGAAAATGTTCTCGTCGTGCGCCGTAACAAAAAGGTGATCCGCAGCTATGCCGACCAGTGCCGTAAGCTCTGGGAGGAGGCTGACCAAGAGGACGGCGTGACAGAAGGCACGACGTACCCAACATGGGGAAAGTGACCGCGCCCCTCTTGACCGCTCCCGCCGGAGCCTTGGTAGAGGCCACACGCCCCGCGCTGCCACGGCGCAAGAGCCGGACGCACAGACCAGTGCCAGTGATCCTCACCTATGAAAGGCTCACCCAGACCCTAATCGTAGCAGAGGCGGCACACAGCCGTTTCCTGACCACCATCCGGCTCGACACTGCGGGGTGCTGGACGCAAGAGGTCACGGTTGATGGCGTCCTGCTCGCGCGGCTCTTGGCGACCTTCCAGCCCGACGCCGTAGTCACTTTGGCTTATGATGACAACTCCCTGATACTCAGATGCGGCGGGAGCTGTGCGCGGTTCAACAGGATCGAGGGTGACAAGAAACGGGCTTGCAGGGGTGGCGGTCGTTCCGTACCCTTGGCGGCACAACGGGCATAGAACAGGCGGCGCGATGCAGGAGAAATATCTTGGTGACAGCCACGATTATGTGAAATACGCGCTGTTGCGCCACCTACATCGTCAGCTTGGCGTTCGCATCGGGGTCAACTGGTATCTTGTTGCGCCCTCGGTCGATCATCCCTCAAACAATGATGGGCAGAAAAGGCACCATCTGAAAGGCGGCATTTGGGCGCGATGGGACAGTGAGTTATTCAACCGCTGCAAGGTGTTTGAAAACGAAGCCCAACGCGTCATTCAGTCCGTGCGAACCCACGGCCTCTTACCCGATAACACATTGTATTTCGAAGAAAATGTTACTGCCATGCGCCGCGCAGAATGGCATGAACGAAGCCTGAAAACTCTTCATAACGCCGACCTCGTTTTTCTTGACCCCGATAACGGGTTTGAGGTCAAATCTACGAGCGCAAGAACCCTTGCCAAATATGCCCTTTATGAAGAGGCCATCGCGTACCATCGGGCAGGAAAGATCGTGGTGGCCATACAATTTGCACGACAATGCAAGCCGGAGGTTCGGGCGCAGAAGGTCAGGCACGCCCTCTATGACCGCGCTGGCTATGCCTACGAGCTTCCTGTGATCCGTGCGCGGGTTGCCCCCAACATCCTATTTCTCTTCCTTGCTCCTCCTGAGCAGATCGAGCCGTTGGTGGCTGCGCTGGCGTCGTTTGCGTCCCTGAGCGAGGGCAAGGTCGAGCTGGTTTGGTAGGCTAGGACACATCATTGTTTAACCGACAAAATAGCTAACCGTTTGACATTTTGAGCCAAAAATAATGGTCACTTTTTCTTACGCTTTTTTGCCGCCCCCCTTAACCTGTTAACTTTACAGGCTTTTCTATCTCGCATTAACGATCCGTTAAGCAATTGATATGCTTGTATTTTTCTATTACTTTCGCCGTTTTCGGGTTATGATACGTGCACAGGATTTGGCACACCGCACAGCGGTGAAATTATTGACAAAAGATGAAACCATTTTGATAATCCATAGGAGGGCGTTATGCTGCAAGCAGTTACTCTTTTGAATGATTATGTTTTTCTTCCTCGGAGCATCAATCTGGGAAAGATTTGGAGCTGGTTCACCGTGACGCCTACCGCCCCCACACGCCCTGTTGACCCCGAGAAAGGTGGAGAGCCTTTGGCGTGGGTTTATCAGAGCGAACAAGAGCGGCACAGAATGCCCGTTGGCTTCATCAATCCTTCCCATGATGGAAAAGCACTCATCTTCATTCCGCTTGCAGAAGACGGTGCGTATGCGTTTCAGAAAGCAGAGCGATTGAACCTTGCCCCAGATGCGCTAACGGTTCACCAAGACAAACGCACCATTCACGGAAAAACCTATATTTCCGCTTACACCTTATTTGAAGAAGTTTTAGCCGCCCCGCGTGTTCCCGCTTTGGAACAAGACACAACATGGGCTGCATCATGCTATTTTGGCAAAACCGAACTAAAAAAGGTTCTGCCGCCAAAAAGCTTGGCTCACAATTCTTTGGCATAACTCTTTCTAACGGAGAAGGTTATGTCACGGATTTGGCTCCTGCCAGACCATTTTGTCTATCGCATTGATGAACGGGTCGATGAACTCGGGGAACGTGCTTTCCCTCATAACGGGCGCGGCCACTATTATTCTGGCCCGAATAATGACGTGATGGCTCTCGTCGGCCTCCCTTATGCTTCCAATTATGTGCGCGGTCTTGCTTGGGCAAAAAAGCATGGCGCGATGGTCATTGATGACACCCCCCTTGGGCAGTTTCTTAATCACTTCGACGGGACAGGTCTTTTCTCATATTTTCAGAGAAACCCGCTCGTCCCAAAATCGGCTTATGCGGAAGCGGCCTTGACACCATGGAGGCACCTCTCGCGCTACTACGCGCTGTCCATGTGGGGCTATGTGTCAACAACGGTGTGCGGCGCAAGCGAGTTTGGCGTCATAATCAAAAAGAACTCACACATACGATCAACCCCAGCCATGGGGGCTATACATCCGCAGATTTTGTTCGCGACCTTCTTAATCCGCGCAAGTTGCCTGTTGAGTTTGTTAACCTCGTACCATTCTCACGCATTGAGACAGGATACACGCCTACGAATTGGCGTCCTGCCCAGAGGTTGGTATGCCTCGGCGAAATCAGGTCAGCATATCATGAAGCGATTGAGGGGGCAAAGCCCAGCGAAATCCGCAAGGCTCTTGCTGCGGCCAGTAAAGAGGTTCTTTCAAATCCCGTTGAAGCCTTCCAGTATTTTCTTGAAGTGCATGACAGCTATCGCATTGCTCGTGATTTGATGATGAAAGCGACAACACCACGACCGAGAAAAAGTGCGCCGACTACACCGGATGAGAGAAGAATAAAACGCGCAGATAGGCTTGATACTTTTGGTACAATGGTTTGGAAAACCGTGGAAGCCGAGCTTGCCTTGATGCCGCCAGCGGCACGTCCACGAATTATCGTTCCAAAGTGTCTTGCTGGTGTCGTGGCACCATAGGCTATATTTTTCTTACCACGAAGCGTCGGGATATGCCATTTCGATGGCGGCAAGCTCCTTTGCCCATGATCTATCAAACGCCTTATTAGCCCGTTCGAAAATCCGCCAGTAGGTTTTCCAATGCATCCCTTTGGGCTTTGGCGGGTCATCAGGGTCTTCGTTTCCACCGATCCGGTTCATCAGCCTCTCCCCACGAATGAGGGAACGCCCCATAAACTGCTCAAGCTGGGTCTGATAGCAGAACCCGCCGCAATGCCGACAGACAAAGCGTCCCCACGACAGAAGGAGAACCCCCACGCGCCGATGGCAACAGGGGCAGACAAACCAAGGCCGCTGTCCGCCATAGTGACAGGGGGTGAATGTCAGGTGAACATGATAATCCTGCTTCTTTCCGTCCGACCAATAAAAGAGCCGTATCGTCGAAGAGCCAATGTTCTGCACTGCGATTTGCGCCCACAGTTCCCCGTTCCTTGTCCACGTAATACCGTGCGCCGCGTCTTTCTCAAAAGAGCCATATTGCCGCAAGCGGTTGACGTTGAGGTCTATTGTGTCTTCGCATGTCGGCTTGCACATGGTGACCCCCGTGATTTATCGAAATCATTTGGAAGATTTTTGAGGTCTTTTTCAATCATTTGCCATCATCCTTTTGTAACTGCTTCACTTTCTGCCCCAATTCCCACAAACAAAAACCGCGCAGATCACGGGGCAAACGCCGATAGGTATGGATCACCCCCTGTCCACAATCTATCCGTGCCGTATCAGCCGTTATGTCTATGACGCGCCGCCCTTCCAGAAGCGGAACCAACCCCATTTGGTCAAGCCGCCACACAGGCGCGTCGAGGCAAACACCAAAAACGTCCACTGGCAACCAGCCCAGCGCAAGGACAGTCCCCTTCCAGCGATCCAGAAACAAGCCGCCGTCGTTCAGGATTTGATCCCAGCGTGATTGCGAATACGCAGACGGGCGCGGCATCGTGCAGAGCGTGGCGAAGCCCTCCGCCCATGCGCGATCAACACCATCAGCCTCGATAATCGCAGCGCGTTCATCGAAGGTGTAAGTGTCGGGGTCGATTGAAACAGGGCGCAGCTGTTGCAAAGCTTCGATGACAGCGGGTTTGTTGTCCCTGACCCGTTTGACAAGATCAGCGGGCCCGAAGACGCGCAGCTTGTCAGGCTGTATAATCTCGACCCTGCCGCCAGCCGCTTTGATTTCCATGATGAGGTGAAGGGCGTGGGTCATACAACCTCTTCTATCCATGGGAGGGTGTTATTATCCGCTACACCGCTACAAGTGTTTTCTTCCAATATGTTAGGCGTAGCGCAAGGTATTTCACACCCGCTACGTGGCGGATTATCCGCTACGGGTGAACTTCTTGTAATACAAGGCATATCCCCTATTTGTAGCGTTGTAGCGGCTTTTGGCGAGGGGGCGAGAGAGGGGGTAAGATATCGGGCAAATACATCTTTAAAATCATCAAGCCTAAACTTTTTCCGCACCTCTAAACCAATCCGCACATTTGACGATTTGATCCCGTACTCGCCAAGACGTTTTGCCAGTTGGCGCGGGTTCATGGGTTTGCCCCGATTGTACGTTGCCCAAGGCTTTTGATCGTCCTCCATCAAGGCGGCCAACAGGTCATGGGACCCAATACGATCCACGCGCTTGCTCTCGAACACCTCCTGAATATCGGCCAGCAACTCAGCGGACAGGGAAACGGTATCTTGCTCTTTGCCTGACAGCTTCAAGGCCGCCTCACGCGCAAGTTGGGGCCAGTCGCCGCCAGCGCAATCGGCAATCGCAAGAAGCGGCTCCCAATTGTCCTGCGCCCTGTCGTTCAAGGCATCCGGTAGCGAGGGCCTCGCCCGTTTGATTGCGGGGCCGTGATCTGTTGACCAACGCGCCAGCATCGAGGCGAGCCGCTCAAAAAGTCCCTCCTCGGCATGCCGTAGCCTTCCGACACTCTCATGCGGTAACTTGCGGCGCAGTTCAAGGACGACGGCCCGATCCATAATGGTTTCGGACAAAGAACCAATGCCGGAAATCGCTTTGGCTCCCCATGTGGAAAACTGTTTGGGCTCAAGCTTGTCGCCCTCAATGCGCCAGACATACGCGCTCTGTCGCGTGTGGCCTGAATTGATAACGCCGCGCAGCTCTTCGTTGTCCTTGAAGAAACTGTCGGCCTCATCAATCAGGAGCGTCGGACAATGGGCCTCAATCACGCGATAGATGGCGGCAGGGCTGATATTGCTAGCGACAAGGGGCCGCTTGGCAAGGCGGGCTATCAGATTGAGAAGCTGGCTTTTGCCACACCGCTTTTCCGGCGCAGTAATGACGACCAATGGCGCGACATCGACAAACTCGACACTCCAGCTAAACGCAATCCACAGGGCTGCTGCTCGCGCTGTTTCAGGTTCACATACGATGAAGCGATGCACGGTTTGCTCTATCTCATGCAACAAGGCCGCGCCGTTGACGGGTTCTGGCCATGGCCTGACAGGCGGAAAGATCATGATGTTTTTGTCGCCCCCTGTTCCTCGGACGGCCATGACTTCGCCATCTAAAACCGACACGCGCACCCCAAAGCGTTTAGCTTCGGCCTCCCGCACCTGTTCATAGTCAAGTGGGGGAAGTGCTGCGAGGCGCGTTACAGCATCGGACAAAGTTTCAGTAGAAACTTGTGGGGTTTCTTGAAATGACTGCATCGTCCGCTCACTCCCTTCCAAAACCTCCAACACAGCACCCAGCCCTTCAAGAACATGCAGATCATTGAAGTCCGTAGGCGCGGTGTCATCAACTTTGAAAACCGGAAATACGGCACGACATCCATACTTCTGTGCAACGGCCTCCGCCGTGGCGCGTCCGGTGTTGCCGACTTCCGGCTTCCATCGGTCATCATCTCCCGCGATGACAAGCACCATGGAAGAAAAGTGTGATCGCACCGCAGCAACAACAGGATCAAGGTTTCCAGCGTCAAACGCAACGATCACAGGCTTTCCTGATGCCATATGAACGCTCGCCCCCGTGGCATACCCCTCGACGACATAGGAAAAAGCAACTTTGCTCAAATCGGTTGCCCCGATCAAAAGAAAACACCCCTTCTTTCGCGCTCCTTTTTGAAGGCGTTTTGTCCCATCGGGATAGATGGCCTGATAATTCCAAAGCCGTCCTTCAACATCCCGCATCGGCAGGATCAAAACGTCTGGTTTTGCAACGTCGCATTTGATATTGAAAGCCTGCACACACTTGCGCGTTAGATAGGGGGCATCCGTCGCATCGGGATGGTCTTTACAGGCCGCAGATATTCTCGCAGCGATGGCTTCATGCCGCGCACGACCCTCTGCTTCTCGTTTTTTGCGTTCGACCTCAATTTCTTCATAGAGCTTGCGCCGCTCAAAATCGGTCAGCTCCGACTTCCGAGCGCACCATGTTTCTTTTATCCCGCTTGCCCAGTCCCCGAAGGCTGCATAGTCGCCATAAGAAACGTACCAGCCCGACGCATCATGCCGTCCGTTTGGATTAAAGCGATGAAGGTTCCCATCCGCAATCACCCCGCCCTTCGGGCATCCGATCCCGGATGCAATCATGGCATCAAACATCGAGCCACGACACGCAGGCTCGAAATGGTCACCCGATTTTTCTTGAAATGATCCATGTGGTGAGGCAACATGCTCTTGGTTCTTTTGGACTGCCGCCGGATAGCCCTGCAAAAGCTCGGCGGCATTTTTTTCATCTGTCATTTTCTTCTCCTACATTTCTATCTCTTTTTCTTTATTCTGTTGGCTTTGCTTGGCTCTTTCCGTCCTCTGCCAATCGCGCAGGACATTAAAGAACCCCGTGACGTTTTCACGGATTTGTCGATAATCTTCCCCGTTCAGCTCACGCTGAGCGCGTGTCTGCCAAACATGTTCAAGAGGGGAAGAAGAAACACTTGTCACGCGATGCGCCTATCGTCACAGCCAACAGGTTTAGGCGCACATGCGCTGGGACGTAGAGCGGCGGCGGTTTTGTTCCAGCCACGCATCCAAGTCCGTCTTGCGGTACACAACCGCCTTTCCAGCTTTTATATAGGCAGGGCCATCACCGCGACTACGCATCTTCCCCAATGTTGAAGGGGCGATGCCAATATAATGGGCTGCGGGGACGTGTCGGAAGGTTTCAGGTGTCATGATCTTTCTCCGTGTGTTGTTGAGACACAGGAGAAACACAAGGATGGGGTGTGGAGCAAAGGACGAAAATAACCGTTTACGTCGAGGTTTCGTCCGTTGGTTCTACCAACTTCTCTTTCAACCTTGATAACCGTCTTGTAATGGCATCACGGGAAAGAATGAAGGGACTTGCTTTGGGAAATGCCAATAGAATTGCCTCAACGAAATTTGACTTTCCCATACGTCTTCCGGTGCGCCCCCTCTTAGTTGCATCATCGTAAATACGACTAAGTCCTCTAAACAGGGCATCCAAAGCTACGTCTTTATCACGACCATCTCTATTGACATGAACATGCATAAGGTTTGAACTGATTTGTTTCAAAAAGTATCTCAACGACGCAAACTTGACACTATCGAACCCGCACATTTCTTTCCAATGCGGGTGTTTCGTAAGACGTAAAGCAATCGCTTTATCAAGCGCGGTTTGGCAGGTGAATGTCTGCCCCATATCGGCTGCCATATTCTCCATTTTCTTGGCACGTTCGATAACGTCGCGCACGGTCACCCCAGCCTCATAACATTTCCGCTCAAAGTCGTTGTCGTTTAGCAGTTGTTCAAGGCCTTCCCTCGCAGCAAGATCAAGGTCGATACCGCCAGCCCTCTCAAACGCGCAGAACTGCTCTTCTGTGACTTTAATTTCCAACCGCCAAGTTCCCTTTAGAAAACCATCCTTCTTGGCTGTCGTGCGCGGCTGCATATATGCTTGATAAAATCCCTTATTAAAGCTCCACCAATCCTCTCGCGAAAAATCTTTTGTACCACCCCGCAAGAAACCACAGACCTCCGCAGGGTTCTTCAAAATGATTGCCTGTATATCAGGCGGAACCCGTCCAGCGAGGAGCATCAGCTCATCCGCGTTCTCGTCCAGCAGTTTTGCTATTGCCATGATCTTGTCGTTTGCAGGAGGGGGCAACACGCCTCGTTCGATTTGCGAAAGATATGTCGAACTGATCCCCACCGCCTTGGCAAAGGAACGCTGCGAGAGCTTTTTCTCTATGCGCCTTGATTGAAGTCTTCTCGAAAACTCGTCGTGTTCACTCATAGCAAATCCCCCTTGGGCCAAATATGGGGGATGAGCTTCCATTGTGTACAGTAAAAACTGTACATTAACCAAATAATCTGGAAATGACGTCCGTACCTACTTTCATACAAAGGCCTCCTGCGCCCGTGCAGCCAGAAAAATCTGCTGCATTTCACGATTTGGTGTGATACATAGCGTTCGGTATTCCCCTATGAAGGGGAGCCATTTTTCATTTTCTCCCCACATGACCGACAAGAAATATGAAATCATCCATCGCGAGGCCCTGTTTCAGGGCTATTACCGCGTGGACCGTTTCCATATCCGGCAAAGGCTGGACAGTGGCGCGTGGAGCGACGTTTTCTCGCGCGAAGTCTTTGAAGGCAACAAAAACGCCGCCGTCATCCTGCTCTTCGACCCCCAGAAAGATAAAGTCGTCCTGATCGAAGAATTTCGCGCTGGCCCCATGTCCAAGGGGGATGAGCCTTTTTTGATCCAGACCGTCGCCGGAGTCATCGACGCGGGCGAGACAGCCGAGGCCACCGCGCGGCGCGAGGCCATCGAAGAGGCGGGCTGTGAGGTCACGGAGATCAGGAAAATCTTCGCCTATTACCCCTCCCCCGGTTGTCTTGGCGAGCATGCGACGCTTTTCGTGGGCCGCACCAAGGCTCCTGAAGAAGGCAGCGTTCGGGGTCTGCCCGAAGAAGGCGAGTTCACCCGCGTACTGGTGATGGATGCCATGAAAGCCATCAACCTTCTGTACGAAGGCAAACTGCGCGACGCCGCAACCTTGATCGCGATGCAGTGGTTCGCCCTCAACCACACCGACCTGCGCTCCCGCTGGCTCATCAGCGACGCCAGCGGCGCGATTATTTGATTGGATCGACAACTTCTCAATTCTGTCTTTTTTATTGTAATAAACTTTTGGATCAGAGATACTATTCTGGTCATCCAAAAGGGCTCTACAATGAATAAAACGTCTGTCTTGGCACTCATTCTGGCATTTATTGCTTTAACTACCGTTTTTATGAAGCAACCGTCACAAAACAAAACATACCACGAGACACGCCTAGAACAAGTTAAACGCACTGGCGTTATTCGGTGTGGTTATATGGTATGGCCACCTTTTCTTAAAAAAGACATGCGCACAGGAGCCCTTGATGGACTACTTTATGACTTGATAGAAGAAATAGGCAGACAGCTTAAATTAAAAATTGAATGGACGACTGAAACCACATGGGGGCAAATGCTTACGGATCTGTCCATGAACCGTTTCGACATGGCTTGCGTCCCAGCTTTTGTCAATCCTGCAAGAGCCCGTGAGGCGGATTTTATTTCCCCTCTTTTTTATGCCCCCATCAATCTTTACGCACGCAAAGGTGACACACGTTTTGACAATAACTATGAGGCAGCTAATGTTGCCGAAGTAAAGTTTGCGGCACAAGACGGCCAGTTTACAGGTGTCGTAGCTAACGAAATGTTTCCAAACGCCACAAAGGTTTCTATACCTCAACTCACTGGCGGAGAGGACTTATATGTCATGGTCGGAACAAATAAAGCAGATGTCATTATTTCTGATCCCTATTCCTACGCCAACTTTACAACGAAGAATGATGACTCCTTACGTCTTGTTCTTGGCAGTCCTTTGCGCGTTGCCGCCATAGGTTTTCCGGTTCCATCCAATGAACCTGCCTTTAAAAATATGTTAGCCACGACAGTCATCTATCTTCAAGATAGCGGTTTTTTTGACAAAACTATAAAAAAACACGAAGGAACAATCAAAACCTTGCGCGCAGCCAAACATTATGAAGAATAGTCAAAAATATATCACTGTCTAAGACGAATTACCCCCGTTATTCACAGGCATTTTATCCACAGAGGTTTTCTGTTTAGAATTGGCTGGCGGGTTGGTAGAAAGAAGTCATGACCAACGCCGCCCAAAACCTCCCTGCCCTTCGCACTGTATCGACCGACTTGGTCCAGCCTCGCGTTTTGCCGCATAACATCGAAGCTGAGCAAGCTTTGCTTGGCGCGGTTCTGGTCAACAACAATATCTTTGAGAAGGTCGGCGACCTGCTTGAGCCGGACCATTTCTATGATCCCGTCCACCAACGCATCTATGAAGCGATCAATACGCTGGTCCAGCGCGGCCAGATTGCCGATCCCAAGACGCTGCGCGGGTTGTTTCAAGACGATCCCGCTTTGTCCCATGTCGGCGGGGCGCAGTATTTGGCGGATCTTGCGTCCAATGTCATCACGGTCATCAACGCGCATGATTACGCGCAGCTGATCCACGATCTGCACCTGCGCCGCCAGTTGATTGGGCTTGGCGAAGACATCGTCAACGATGCCTATCAGCAAAATCTTGAAAACCCTGCGCCCAAGCAAATTGAACGCGCCGAACATTGCCTGTTCGAGCTGGCGCAAACGGGCGAGATTGACAGGGGCTTTATCCGCCTCGACAAGTCGCTGACCTACTCGCTGAAAATGGCGGATGAAGCGTTCAAGCGCGACAGCCATGTGACAGGCGTGACCACGGGCCTGCGCGATCTTGACCGCAAGCTGGGTGGTTTCCAGAAATCGGACCTCATCATTCTGGCGGGACGCCCTTCCATGGGTAAAACCGCTTTGGCCACCAATATCGCGATGAACGCCGCCAAAGCCTTTGCCGAAACAACAGGCAAGGAAGGCTCCGCCGTCGCGTTCTTCTCGCTTGAAATGTCGAGCGAACAGCTCTCCACCCGTCTGCTAGGTGATTATTCCAGCGTTCCCTCCGACAAGATCCGGCGCGGCGAGATTAAGCAGGAAGACTTCACCAAGTTCGTTGAAGCCAGCAAGTTACTCTCGCGCGCGCCACTTTACATCGACGACACGCCCGGTCTGTCGGTCGCCTCGCTGCGCACGCGGGCGCGACGGCTGAAACGGCTTGTCCCGACACTGGGGATGGTCGTCATCGACTATTTGCAACTCCTTCACGGCTCCAGCAAGAATGGCGATAACCGCGTACAGGAAGTCTCGGAAATCACACGCGGCCTTAAAGGCCTTGCCAAGGAGCTTGAGCTTCCCGTCGTCGCCCTGTCCCAGTTGTCACGTGCCGTTGAATCGCGCGAGGACAAGCATCCGCAGCTCTCCGACTTGCGCGAATCGGGATCTATCGAACAAGATGCCGACGTGGTCATGTTCGTTTACCGCGAGGAATACTATCACGCCCGCAGCGAGCCGACCCGCCGCGCAGACGAAGGCGAGGACAAGTTCAACCAGCGCTACCAGCACTGGATGGAACGCGGCGAGGAAGTGCGCAACGTCGCCGAAGTCCTGATCGCCAAACAACGCCACGGCCCCATCGGTACCGTGCCCCTGCACTTCGACGGCCAGTTCACGCGCTTTAGCAACCTTGAACGCCAGTTCAACGCCATTGAGGCGTAAGAGGCCTACGGCTCGACTCGCGATTCGGGAATCGAGTCCAGAATCGAGTCGCGATTCGAGTCGTGACTCGAATCGGGTGACTTATAGCACGGCTTGATGAAATACCTCACGAGTCGCGCCGCTACGTCATCGCGAGGAGCGCAGCGACGTGGCGATCCGGTCCCCAAGTTTCCAGCAGGAGGACTGGATTGCCGCGCCCCCTTCGGTCGCTCGCAATGACGACGCGGGTGGTTTTATTGGGCCGTTGGCATAAGAAACAATAATCTCTTTACGACTATTGCCAGAATAACCCTTTTCGTTGTATACTGTTATGACCCGCTATAAGAACGAAAATATGGGGGTCAATCTTGGTCACGGCTTGGGACAGAACGGCGCACTCCGCGCACTTCACGGAGGAATATGTCTTCCACCAGCTGATTCCCTATATCGGGAACAAAAGGAAATTGCTTGGCCTTGTGTATGAGGCGATACAAGCGGCCCAAATCACACCAGAGGCGACGACTTTCCTTGACCTGTTTGCCGGAACGGGGGTGGTCAGCCGCTATGCCCGCTCGCTGGGCTATGCCGTCGTCACCAACGACTGGGAGCCATATAGCGAGGCAATCAACCGCTGCTATCTGGAGATTGAGACGCCACCTGTATTTGACGGGGAGCAAAGCTATCAGGCGGTTCTTGACGAACTCAACGCCTTGCCCCCTGTGGCCGGATGGGTCACGGAGCATCTGTGCCCCGATGATGACGAGCAGATCAATCCCGACAAAGACCGCCTGTTCTACATGCGCAAAAACGGCATGCGGATCGACGCGATCCGTGAGCAGATTGCGCTTTGGGAAACGAAAGGGCTGCTTGATCCGCACCAGCGCGCTGCACTTTTGGCACCACTGCTCTACCAGTGCTGCTACACCAGTAACACGAGCGGTGTGTTCAAAGGCTTTCATAATGGTTGGGGCGGGCAGACAGGAACGGCACTTTACCGGATCATGGGCGATCTTGAATTGCGGCCCGCCAGCTTTATCTGCAACGGCAAACAAAGCCACGTCTTCCGGCAAGATGCACAGGAAATGGCGGCGAACCTGAAGGAAACGGTCGAGGGGCCGGTCTTCGCTTATCTGGACCCACCTTACAACCAGCATCCCTATGGCGCGAACTATCATGTTCTTAACAGCGTAACGCTGTGGGACAAACCGGCTCTCTCGCACAAGATCGAGGGGCGCGGGAACAAGGCCGCCATCCGCACCGACTGGCGCACGCAAAGGCGCAGCGCGTATAATTATGTGCGGGAAGCCAGCGAAGCCTACGCCACGCTGCTTACCACCTTGCCCGCCACGTGGATCGCCACAAGCTATAGCACCGACGGGATGATCGCCCTGCGCGATCTTGTGGCGGCAAACCATGCTTGCGGGGATTGCTCGGTCTTTCTGCGTGGCTATAAACGCTATCGCGTCAGCAGCCAGCGGTTCTCGGCCAAGCCGATGAATGTCGAGTTCGTCCTTCTGACGCAAAAAGGCAAACGGCCACGCCACAGCGTCAAAGCCATCACCGAGCAAATTCTAAGCACCGAAAAACAAATCCTCGCCGAGCGGGAGTGAAAGGCTTACTTCCGATGCAGCGTCCCGCCCGTCATCGGCTGGGGCGCGCGGGTGGTGCGGGGAAGTGTGAGGGGAAGGCCCAGGACGCTGCGAACGGCGAGATAGGCGAAGGCCTCGGCCTCCATGCTGTCGCCGTGCCAGCCCAGATCATCGACGCTTTCGATGACGCAGCCGAGTGCCTCGCTGAGCCAGCGACGGATCGTGACATTATGCCGCCCACCGCCGGTCAGATAGATCGTGCGCGGCGTCAGGTTGGCATCGGCGAGGCCGCGATGGATAGCGCGTACGCTCATCATCGCCAGCGTCGCCGCACCGTCCTCGAGCTCCAGATGGCGGGGCACGAAGTTCATAAAAGCATCGCGATCCAGCGATTTGGGTGGCTGTTTGGTGAAATAGGGATGATGCAGGAACAACTCGATAAAAGACTCGTCAATACGGCCTTTCGCTGCAAGGGCTCCACCTGCGTCATAGGGTTTGCCTGCTTTGTCCAGCACCCAATCGTCAAGCAGCGCGTTTCCCGGCCCCGTATCGAAGGCCAGCAAATCCTCTTCACTCTCGCCGCCGATCCATGTGATGTTCGACACGCCGCCGATATTCAGGATCGCAAGAGGCTTGGGCAAGGCTTGCGCCAAGGCGCGGTGATAGAGCGGCACCAACGGTGCGCCCTGCCCGCCCGCTTTCACGTCCGCGCTGCGTAGATCATTCACGACATCAATGCCCGTCATCGCGGCAAGGGCCGCGCCATCGCCGATCTGGATCGTCTCGCCCGCCGCCGGATTGTGCCACAGCGTGTGACCGTGGAAGCCAATCAAGTCGATTTCCGTGGCCTCAATCTTTTGATTGTGCAGAAAGGTTTTAACTGCGAGTGCATGCTGTTTGGTCAGCACGTCTTCAACCCACGCGACCTCCGGGTCACTGCGGCCCGTCTTTTTGCCCAGGCAAGCGCGAAGCTGCGTGCGAAAGATTTTGTCATAGGGAAAAGCGTCCGCGCCGATAAACGAAACCGATGCCTGCCCGTCTGTTTCGATGAGCGCAACATCAATCGCATCCAGCGATGTGCCGCTCATCAGGCCGAGGGCACGGTAAGTCTTGCTCACACCCATTGTTCGGCGGGGGCCAGAATGTCTTGCACATTCGCGGCACGGGATTCAGGCAAGGCACTGCGGGCGACGCTTTCAAAGCGCGAGGATTCAACCGCGCCACGGCCTCCAACGGTTACGAGTTCAAGCAAATTGCCCGCCCCGTCAAAACAACCGCACATGAGCGGCCCGCCACGGCCACAGCCGCCATCAAGCGTCACGGCCAGACGGTCGGTGCTGACACCCGCCTGCATCGGATCAGCCCCACGGATCACACGGGCATAGCGCGTTTCCTCAACATCCACATGGAAGGACGTGCGCGGGAACCACAAATTGTCGCCCTGCTCGTCCAGCGTGCGGCGGAAATCGTAACCCGCTGGCACAACCAACACGCGGCCACGGCCATCGGGCTGGCCAAAGGTGATCGCTGCGCGGCGCAGGCTACATACAAACGGCTCATGACCCGGCACCTGACGTTGAAGGCCACGGAGCTGGTTGGTCCAACGCGTGATCGCCACACTGCCCGCTCGTGCAATCGACTTGGTGTCATTCACGCTGACGCCATAAAGGCGCAGATAGGCTTCGGCTCCGGCCTGAAGGCAACGCTCCACCGCCATCGAGGCCGACGGCGCGAACTGCAAGCGCAGCAAACGCTGCCACGCCTCTTCGGTGGGACCGCGCAAGTGCACGATGTCGTGAATTTCCATGCCCGGCTTGGAGAGCAGCGCGGAGCGAAAAGCCAGAAGCTCCTCCAGCACCGCGTGATTGTCGAACGCACCCGTTCCGATATAGTTCCCCGTATAGACCAGCCGATCGCGGATCGAAAAGCGCAGGGCCAGATGGTCATGAAGGGTCGCCAGCCTTTCCAGATTGCCGTTAATCGCAGCAACAACCCAAAGGCGACGCGGAGAAGCAAGATCGACGAATTTTTCACTGGTGGAGCGCATGAGACATTTCCTAACGAGACGTTAACGCTACTATACGCCTTGGGGTTTATAACGCAACATCTAGCGTAAATATCCACAGGATGACCCACACTTTGTTATTCACAGACGAATCCGAAACGACTCACCGATTCCCCCGATTCGCCGAATCGAGTCTGTGGATAAGTTGGAATCGAGGGACGAATATGGCTACCTTATCTTTACGAAATGCAAGTAGGCTTCTTTGACCAATCCGGTCTTTCATTTGAGGCTCACCATGAAACGCAGCATTCTCATCCACGGTATTGTGCCTTATCTCATCCTCAATTTGATCTCGACAGCAATCCTTTACGTCTTCCTTGGAGCCCTTGGAGGCATGTCTATGGCCGTTGTTGACGGCGCACTCGACCACGAGACATTTTCATATATGACCATAATTCAAACCATGTGGGCCGTCCTTTTTCTTCAACCCCTTTTCTTTTTTGCCGTTTGGCGGCGCATAATCCGTAAAGAAAAAGAAGCTCAACCAGACAGCCCTTCATGCCAAATAACAAATGATTGTGAGACAGCAAAAAAAGGAAAAGGGTGCAACCTTATCAAATCATGCACACCCACTTTTTTGTTTCTGGTTTTCAGTGCTTTATATTACGCCGCCTATTTTCAGCTTCCCGACATAAAGATAAACACGGGTTCCCCTTCCAACCAACTGCTTCAGATCGTTCAAAATATACGTTCTCTTCATGCCAGAAGAGAGGCCCTTGAGCAGGGACTTAATGAAATTGCTTTAGCAAAAGATGGGGCAATCCCAATCGATATGAGTGACGACTGGAAGAATCCGACACGGATTGAAAGCCCATGGGGTGAGCCCGTAACAATCCGCAATGCCCCCAAACCTTGGGATCGCGAAGCGTTTGTGATCACCTTTACAAAAACGCCCAAGAAGAGCTGCGCCTCATTGGTCAACAGAGTCGCTGGAAACGGCATGGACTCTGGTCTTTCACAAATCAACGTCGGACAAAACCCTGCGGTTACAGACTTGCCGCTTACCAAGCAACAAGCAGACACTCTGTGCGACCAAGCCTCACAAGACGTGGCCTTTCAGTTTAAATTGAAGATTTAAAACGGCCTTTTGAACCTGTTCTGCCGCGAACGACTCGAATCGACTCGATTCCCGAATCGATTCTACCGCGCCACCTTAACGCCGCGATGGGCGATGCGTTCGGCGGAGGAGCCGAGGGCGATCATGCGGTCATAGATGCACAGGGCTCCGGCGACGCCGACATTGACGCAGAACTTCATCGGGATTTTCACGATGTGATCACAGCGTGCAACAAGCTGAGGGGACAGGCTTCCCTTCTCCGGCCCCAGCACATAGGCGGCGCGGAGTGGGTGTTTGAATTGCGGCAGATCCACGGCCTCGTCCATCAGCTCAACGCCAACCAGCGAACAATCGTTGGGCAGCGAAAAGTTTTCGACGCTGTCATAGGCATAAAACGGCATATGGATCGCGGCGTGCGAGGTGTCGGAGGCGCGGATATTCTGGTAATCCAGCTCGGAATTGATCGTGAAGAAAAAACTGCCCCCGAAGGCATGCGTCGTGCGCACCAGATTGCCAAGATTGAAACTTTTGCTTATACCTTCTACGCCTATGGCGAAATAGCCTCGCATCTCTCCTAAACCTTCTTTTATCGTTGCAATTCGAGGCTCTTTATAAGGAAACGGGCATCTTATGGCTACCCTTGAGATCACAATTGATGATTTAGGCGCGCAAGGCGATGGAATCGCTCATGAAAACGGGGCGACGATCTTCGTTTCGGGGGCTTTGAAAGGCGAGAAAGTCCGCATCGAGCTTTCCGACAGCACCAATGCCGTCAAAAGGGGTGAGCTTGTGGAGGTGCTGGTCCCCGTCCGTGAACGAATGAAGCCACCCTGCCCGCACTATCCGCAATGCGGCGGGTGCCGGTTGCAGCACATGAACGACTCGGCCTATGAGGCGTTCAAACGAAGCGAGCTTGTGTATCTGTTCGAGCGCGAGGGGCTTGCCGCGCCGCATCTTATGCCCACCGTGACCACGGCGACGCAGACGCGGCGGCGGGCGCGGGTCGCGGCGCATTATGGCGAGGCTGGCCTGATCCTCGGCTTTAACGCATGGCGCAGCCATGAGATTGTTGACCTGCGCTCGTGCGAGGTTATGAAGCCCGAAATCACCGACCTGATCGACAAGCTGCGGGCCTACCTCCCCCACTGGCTGGGACAGGGGGAAAGCTGCGATATCCAGATCACCGCCCTGCCAAGCGGAATGGATGTCACCCTGATCGGCGGGCCCAAGCTGGATGTGAATGCGCGGCAAAATCTGGCCGAGCTGGCCGAGCGGCTTGACGTTGCGCATCTGTCGTGGCGCAAGTGGGATCGCAGCCCTGTGGAGCCTGTCTCGCACCGCGCCCCACTGGCCGTCCAGTTCGGCGAAACCGTCCTCGCCTTTCCGCCCGCTTCGTTCCTTCAGGCCACCGATGCCGGCGCGGAAGCTCTGGTCGATTTTGTGTTGGCCGCGCCGCTGGGCGAGGGGAAAGTGCTCGACCTTTTTTGCGGCCTCGGGCTTTTCGGTTTGTCGTTAACGCAAGCCAAGAAGGTTCATTTCTGCGATCTGGACGGGCCCGCGATCAAGGCCTTGGCTAAGGCTATTCAAAAACACAAAACGATGGAAACCAGTCTGCGTAACCTCATGACCAATCCATTCACCGCTGAGGAATGCTCGACCTATGACCTCGTCATCTTCGATCCCCCACGCGGCGGGGCGAAGGCCCAAGCGGAGAAGCTTGCCAAAAGCAGCGTCCCGTCCGTGGTGGCCATCAGCTGTGATCCCCCCAGCTTCGTGCGCGATGCCAAGATTCTGGTCGAGGGCGGCTATCGCCTCGAGAATATCCAGCCCGTGGACCAGTTCCTTTGGTCCACGCATATGGAGCTGGCGGCCTTGTTTGTGAAGTAGGGGAAGAGAGCATTTAGCATATGGCATTGAGGGCAGAGAAATTAACCTTGTCAAAGCCTTTCGAAAGCCGGATTTGAGAAAAAGGCCAGACTCAATAGTCAAATATGCTCATATGAAGTCATAGAAGCTCCTCAGGCGCACCTTTAGAAGGTGGCATGTACCCCCCTAGCGGCCAGATTTTAGACCCCTCTACGGCCCTTAAAACCGGCCTAGCGTCGATGTTGTTTTGAGATCGAAATAAGGTTAATTTAGCCCTCAATCCAGACGGATCAAAAGACCCTTCAGGTACGAGCTCTCTGGCACGTTCGGGTGGACGGGATGGTCGGGCGCGGCGAAGGTGGTGAAGAGGATTTGTCCCTCGCGCTTGGCTTCGTGAAGGCCCCTTGCGACCTCTGCCGTAAAAGTTGGCAGGTCCATGTTATAGCTGCACGACGCGATATAGAGCAGGCCTCCCCGCGCCGTGACACTGGCAGCCATGGTGGCGAGTTTGCGATAGCCACGCGCGCCTGCGTTAATGTCCTTGCGGCTTTTCACGAAAGGGGGCGGATCGGCAATGACGATGCCATAGGCTTCCTTGGCGGCGATGCGCTTTTCCAGATCATCGAACACGTCCGCCCGCTCCCACTTGCACAGGCTGTCCAGCTTGTTATGCGCGGCGGCCTCGGCAGCCAGTGCCAAAGCCGGAGCCGAAGAATCCACACCGATCACGCAGGCAGCCCCCGCCTGAGCGGCGCACAGAGCAAAACCTCCCGCATGGGTGTAAAGATCAAGGACAGACCTGCCTTTGGCAAAGCGCGCCACCAGCGCGTGATTGTCGCGCTGATCGAAATACCAGCCCGTTTTCTGCCCACCCTGAATGTCGGTGAAAAAGGTCAGCCCGTTTTCGATGACCTTCACGCGCTCATGCTTCTGCCCCTTGGCAAGGCGCGTTTCGCGCGGCAAGCCTTCAAGGGCTCGCACGGGGCTTTCATTATGCAGAATGATGCTCTCAGGCTCGAAAACGCTTTCCAACGCGTGCTCGATAAAGGGCCAAAGACGCTCCATCCCCGCGCTGTTCAGCTGGACGCTGATATGGCGGTCAAAGCGGTCGATGACCAGCCCCGCGATGCCATCGGCTTCGGCATGGATCAAACGGTAATAGGGAACGCCGATCAGCGCATCACGACGCGCCGCCGCCGCTTTAAAACGCGCAGCAAACCAATCGGCGTCGATCTCGTCCAATGGCTTGCGCGAAAGGATGCGTCCGGCAATCAGGGAATGGCTGTTAAACGTCCCCATCCCCAAAGCGGAGCCATCATGCGCAAAAAACCGCGCCAGCACGCCCGCCTCCAAGGCTTTGGCCGCGCCGTCCATGACCAGCTCGTTCGAGAAAACCCACGGATGCCCGCCCTGTACCCGTTTATGCCGCGAAGGCTGTAGCCGAAGAACAGGGAGCTTTGTCATGGAGAGGGTCAATCCTTCTTGCCGATAAGAGCGATGGGCTGTTTAAATTGCGGTTCGATATCCCATGGGAAATAGATCCATGTGTCCTGACTGACCTCTGTGATAAAGGTCTGGACCATCGGACGACCTTGAGGCTTGGCATAGATCGTAGCGAAGTGAGCCTTGGGCATCATCTTGTGAAGCACTTCAAACGTGCGTCCCGAATCTACCAGATCATCGACAACCAGCCAACCCTCGCCGTCCCCGACATTGGCAGGCTCTTTAATGATCTGAATATCCTCGGCCTGTAGCGGATTACTATCATCCCAATGATAACCAACCGCTGACACCGTTTCGATCACGCGGATTTCAAGCTCGCGGGCAACAATGGCGGCGGGGACAAGGCCGCCGCGAGTCACGGCGACGATGCCTTTCCAATTGCCCTGATCCAAAAGACGCCAAGCCAGAGCCTTGCCGTTACGGTGAAGCTCGTCCCAGCTGACGGGATAGAATTTTGGTGAAGCTGCATCATTCATAAGGCCAAACCTGTTCAAAAAGCATGGAATAGCGGGCCTTATACCCCTATCCCTCGGCCTTACTCAACCGAATTGTAATATCAACACGCTTGATTTTGCGGCCTTGTGGCGGCTGGGGCAAGTTAATCATGGTCAGGGCCTCATCGGGGATGTCATAGAGTGCCCCGTTAACCTCATCAAAATAATGGCCATGAATGGTTGTATTGGTGTCGAAATAGGTGCAAGTCTGGTCCACCGCGATCTCGCGCAACAACCCAACCTGCGTGAAATGATGCAGATTGTTATAAACGGTCGCCAGAGAGACACGCGCCTTGCGTTTATGTAAGGCCATGACAATTTGTTCAGCCGTCACATGTTTGTGGCCGCCACCGAAAAGGACCGAAGCCAGGGCCAGCCTTTGACGCGTCGGACGTATCCCTCGATCTGCCAAAACAGAGGGGAGACAGTCCCCTTCGGGGATCTTATTGGTATGTTCTGTCTTCATGGCGGGGACTATACTTGATCCTTACCCTTTTTCAAAACCTGAAAAACACATTATGCGGGAAAAAGAAAAGGCAAGCGGCTATAACCGTATGATGGCTCGATTCGTTGGAAAATTCGTTGGCACTGTGCTGGGACTGACCCTTGGCGGCCCTTGGGGTGGTGCGCTTGGCTTGCTTATTGGCCATATGAACGACCGGAAAAACGAGCGGATTCAAGAACGATCAAGCTTTCCGCGCCCACGCGGCGACGATTTGTTCCCCGACTTTGTCATGAGCCGCCAACACAAAACGCTGTTTTCCGCCTGCCTGATCGTCCTTGGGGCGAAGCTGGCCAAAGCGGATGGCATGGTCTCGCGCGAAGAAGTACTGGCCTTTCGCCGCATCTTCCGCACGCCGGAGACTCTGGTCGCCGAAGTCGGCGAACGGTTCGACATGGCGCGACAGACGTCGATGGGCTATGAACCCTATGCCGCGCGTCTGGCTCAGGTATTTGGGCGGGCCAACGCTCTGTTGGAAGAGGTGCTGGCCGGACTTTTCTATGTCGCGATTGCCGACAGCCCGCGCCTGACCCGCGCCGAGCTTGTCTTCCTGCGCCGCGTGAGCGTGATCTTCGGCTTTACCGAGGCCGACTTTGCCCGCATCGCCGGACGCGTAGGCCTCAACATGAACAGTGCGCCACCGCCGCCCAAAAAAGATTCGGCCTATGACGTTCTGGGCCTGCCAACCACGGCCAGCGAAGATGTGATCAAACGCACCTATCGCGCCTTGTTGCGCAAACACCACCCCGACAAGCTTCTGGCGGCGGGGCTTCCTGCCGACAAAATCGCCGAGGCGACCGAGAAAGTGAAAATCATCAACGCCGCCTATGCCGAGATTTGCAAGATGAGGGATATTAAATGAAGCACACACCCTCACCCAACTTTAACGCTCGCGCCGATGGCACCAAGCTCGACTTTATCATCGTGCATTATACGGGCATGCAGGATGCGCAAACCGCCTTGGCGCGGATGCTTGATCCGCAAAGCAAGGTCAGTGCGCATTTGATGATCGACGAAACGGGCGAAATCTATCGCCTCGTCGCCGACGAGCATCGCGCATGGCACGCAGGGCAAAGCTTTTGGCGCGGCGCAGACGACCTGAACAGCCGCTCTATCGGGATCGAGCTTGTGAACAAGGGGCACGAATTTGGTTATACGCCCTTCCCTGCCGCGCAGATTGAAGCGATCAAAACACAAATCGCTTTCCTGATGAAAACGCACAACCTGCCCGCAAGCTGCCTTTGGGGGCACAGCGACATTGCGCCCTTGCGCAAGGAAGATCCGGGCGAGCTCTTTCCATGGCAAGACCTCGCCACCGAGGGGATGGGCGTTTGGCCACAGCCTGCGCCCGCCGATAACGGCCCATGGGATGAAAAAGAAGTGGCAACGCTTTTACAAAAAGTCGGCTATGACGTCCGCACGCCAGAAGTCTTGGCCGCCAGCCAAATCGCCTTCCTACGCCACTTTCATGCAGAACAACTGACCGAAGGCTTTTCCAACAACTCTGCCGCGTGCCTGCGCGCGCTCGCGAGGCTGACAGCTTAGATCAAGGCCTTTGACTCCTGTTTACAAGGTATTTTCCTCTCCCCTGGAGGGAGAGGATAGAAAAACTAAGACTTGCTGACGCAAGCCTAAGATTTTGCTTTCTCCCCCTCCAGGGGGGAGAAACCTAAGGACAGCCTACCCTAACTAACTCTATCCCCTAGTCCCCCGTACCTGCTCAATCACTGGCATAAACACCTCGACCACCTTCTCGTAAACAGGTCGCTTGAAATCAACAATCAAGGAGGGCGTTTCGGCAAGCTCGGTCCACCGCCAGTTCACGAATTCGGGGAGCTCGCTTTCATACTCGCTGGTCAGGTTAATGTCGCCGTCGCTGCCCAGATAACGGACAGCAAACCACGTTTGCTCCTGCCCTCTGTATTTGCCGCGAAACACGCCATTCCTATATTGCAGATAATCGGGAAACTCATAGCGCAGCAACTCAGGATGGCGAGCGACGATCTCGCCCTGATCGGTGCCGACCTCTTCCTTCATCTCGCGAAAGACGGCGAGCGCGGGGTCTTCGCCCTTGCGGATACCGCCCTGCGGCATCTGCCACGCGCCGCGCTTGTCCCGCCGCTCGGCACAGAAAACGCGGCCATCGTTGTTGATCAGGCAAATCCCAACGCCGTTGCGATAGGGAAGCCCAGAGCCGACTTGTGTTACTTCATGTTCCATGGAGGAAGTCCTTTTTCAAAAATACTTGGACAGCCTATCGCCAACTTCTTAAAATTTCATATCCGTCGGTCTTCATTTATGCCTGATCTGCATCACGCCGAGGAGAAAGGCAGAGAAACCCAACTGAAGCCCGCCGACAATACAGGTCACAGCGACAATCAGAATACGCATGACATCGCGGTAATCCAGCGCGCCAAAATGAACCGCCGACCAACGGTGCATGGCCCAGCCCACGGTCCCCACGCCAAGTGCCAAAAGGACAAGAGCAGCCAAAAGGAAATGCTCAAGCCGAAGCTCGGTCAAAAACTTGTCAAAGGGTGAACAGCGCGGCAGCATCCCGTTGCGCTTGGCAAAGCTGCGCGCCAGCACGCCAAAGGTCAGGCTTTGCATCCCGACCAGAATACTCATCGCGCCAACAAGCAAGGTATGAACGTCCAGCCCGACATCATCGGCGATCATCACAGGGCCGGGTAATAGCAACAGCGACATAAGAACCCCGACAACGATCATCGCAAGGCCCGGATAAAGAAACAACCAGCGCGGCGAGTAAAGAAGCAAAAAGCGCAGGTGCCGCCACCCGTCACGCCACGGGTGCAGATGCGGGCTGCGGTCGCGGCCATCGGGCGACAGGGTCACAGACACCTCTTCCATCCTCAGGCCCATCAGCGAGGCGCGGACGATCATCTCGCTGGCATATTCCATACCGACGGTCCGCAGACCCAGCGACAAAACCGCCTCCCGCGAAAAGCCGCGCAGCCCGCAATGAAAATCACCCAAAGGAATCCTGAAAAACAGCCGCCCGATGAAACTCAAAACCGGATTACCGAGATAACGATTGAGAAAAGGCATCGCGCCTTTCTTGATCCCGCCCTTGAAACGGTTGCCAACGACAAGCTGCACGCCCTCGCGAAGTTTCTGCACAAACGGCATCAGGTCCGAGAAGTCATAGCTGTCATCCGCATCGCCCATAATGACATAGCGACCGCGACACGCCGAAATCCCGCCCGCCAACGCCGCGCCATAACCCTTCTCGGCCACATGCACGACCCGCGCTCCGAACCCTTCGGCAAGGCGGGCCGATCCATCCTCGCTGCCATTATCGGCGACGACAATCTCGCCCTCGATCCCGTTCTCTTCCAAAAACGCCCGCGCCTTATAAAGGCAAAGCGGCAACGTCCGCGCCTCGTTCAGGCACGGCATCACAATCGACAGCTCTGGCAGCGAATCGGACATAAGGGGATGATAACGGAAAAAACGGGCCAAGGCCTACGAAATTAAGAAATATCGTACTCAGGTGCGAGAACTGTTCCAGCGGGGTCGCCATATTGCTTTTTGTGGAGCTGGTCGAGGAGGTGGAGGGACCATTCCTCGTCATAGGCTTCGATGCGGGCCTGTTCCTCGGGGGTGAAGTCGCCCATCCGGTCGCCATAAAAATCGCGATAATGATAGAGGCCCTCAAGGTCATAACGGAAACGATCATCAAAGGAGGGGTCCTCCTTCACATAGTCAATCGCCTCGGTCAGGTCGGGTCTATCCATCGACATCAGGGAATCGAACAGCATGTACCAACCGGCACTTTTCATGCCCTCACGCTGTAGTGTCTCTGAATAACCACCCATTGCCATGACTTGACCTCCTTGCTTGGGCGCATTCTACACGATTTATCCACAGGAAGCCAGCCCCCAGTCTCGCACGCGCACAAACGGGAGGCATGAGAGCGAAAGAGACTTATAAATCAAAAAGCTGCACCCCCGCCTTTACTTTGCCTTGTTGGGACTTTACAGTCCGGCCCTGCATTCAGAATAATAAGAGGCTACGATGAAGGTTCTTTTGGCACAGCCCAGAGGTATTTGCGCAGGCGTCGAGCGCGCCATCGAGATTGTCGAGTTGGCTTTGGAAAAGTTCGGCCCTCCGATCTATGTCCGGCACGAAATTGTCCATAACCGTCACGTCGTCAGTCGTCTGGCGGCCAAAGGCGTTGTCTTTGTCGAAGAAACCGACGAAGTGCCTGAAGGTGCCGTGATTATCTTCAGTGCCCATGGCGTATCGGAAGCGGTTGAAAGCCATGCCCGCGAACGCGGTCTGACGGTCATTGACGCGACCTGCCCGCTTGTCTCGAAGGTCCATACAGAAGGCCAGCGTTACGCCCGCACGGGCTATGAAATCATCATGGTCGGTCATGAAGGCCACCCTGAAATTGAAGGCACGCTTGGGCGCGTACCGGCCAAAGTCCACCTGATTTCAACCGCACAAGATGTTGCCAAGCTTGATGTCAAGAACCCCGACAAGCTGGCCTATATCACCCAGACGACGCTTAGCGTCGACGACACGAAGGCCGTGATCGACGCGCTGAAAGCACGCTTTCCCAATATCGTCGGACCGACGATCCGTGATATTTGCTATGCCACACAAAACCGCCAAGGCGCGGTGCGCGAGCTGGCCAAGCATGTGGATGTTGTTCTGGTCATCGGGGCGCATAACAGCTCGAACTCCTCGCGGTTGCGTGAACGCGCCGAGGAAGTTGGAGTCCCTGCCTATCTGATCGAAGACGCAAGCCAGCTTGATCCCGCATGGATCAAGGACAAGCAAACCGTCGGCATCACAGCCGGAGCCTCGGCCCCCGAAGATTTGATTGAAGGCCTGATCGACCGGATCAAGGAGCTAGCCCCCGTTGAGGAAGTTGCCATCCATTCGGGCGTGGAAGAAAACGTCCATTTCCGCCTCCCCCTCTCGCTCACCAAAACCGAGGGAACGGCAAAAGCATAGGAAAAAATAATGGCCACCGAAGCAACCGAATGGAATTCCAAAGGCGGATCAAATTTGTATGCGCAAATTCGATCCCCGAAGGTTTCCCTCGTTTACCCCGATCTTGTAGATCGCATACGCAAACAACAAGCAAAATCCCTTCTCGATTTCGGGTGTGGATCCGGCATTTTCTTATCCGAATTTTCATCATCTTTGGGAATAAAACAATTTGGATACGACGTAGATGCAGAAATGATCTCACTGGCACAAAAAAAATGTACTGACCACACAAATACCGACATAACCAGCAATCTTAGATCCATTGGTGCGAACACGATTGACGCCATCACGCATATAGCCTTATGGATGGTATTAAAATCAGAACAAGATTGTCTTGAATGTCTTCGTTCCATGCACGCGCTTTTATCTGAATCTGGGCGTATGTATGCTGCCATAACGCATCCATGTTTCCGAGACAGGGCGTTTTCTGGAAACATTTTGCATCTCGACATGAATAACTACTTAAAGGACAGCGTTACTTACAAGGCAGAAATCAAAGATAACGAAAAAACAATGGAACTTACAAACTATCACTATTCCTTATCTTCTATATCAAAACAACTTGCGGCGACAGGTTTCGTAATTGAAGAGATTCACGAATACCCAGATGTCGTTCCCCACTACCAAGGAAGTCCTTGGATGCTCATCACAGCAAAAAAACAATAGGAGAGGTTCCCGTGTCCGTACCCTTGCGCCAGCAATTCGATGTTGCTCTTTATATCTTCAAGCAAAAGCTGAAAGGCAACAAGCGTTACCCGCTCGTTTTGATGCTGGAGCCCTTGTTCCGCTGTAACCTGTCTTGTCCGGGTTGCGGGAAGATCGACTATCCGGCGGAGATTCTTAATCAGCGTCTGTCTGTTGAAGACTGCCTGAACGCCGCGAACGAATGCGGCGCGCCGATTGTCTCCATTCCGGGCGGCGAGCCGCTCGTTCACCGCGACATGCCCGCGATCATCGAAGGTCTTATCAAACAAAAACGCTATATCTATCTTTGCACCAACGCGCTGTTGCTCGACAAGAAACTGAACGACTACACCCCATCGCCTTACCTGACTCTTTCCGTGCATCTGGATGGGCTGCGCGAAGACCATGACCGCTCGGTGGCCCGCGAAGGCGTCTATGACATTGCCGAACGCGCCATCAAGAACGCGATTGCGCGGGGCTTTCTGGTCAATATCAACTGCACCCTCTTCAACAACGCGGTGCCCGAACGCATGGCCGATTTCTTCGACCACATGATGGCGATTGGCCTGAACGCCATCACCATCTCGCCCGGATATGCCTATGAACGCGCAGCGGATCAACAGCATTTCCTCAATCGCAAGACGACCAAGGAAATCTTCCGCAAGCTCCTTCAGCTTGGCAAGGATCGCGTCAAGCAAGGCCTACCGAAATGGCGGTTCAGCCAGTCCTCGCTGTTCCTCGATTTTCTGTGCGGCAACCAGACTTACGAATGCACGCCGTGGGGCAATCCGACCTATAACGTCTTCGGCTGGCAGCGTCCGTGCTATCTGGTCGGCGAGGGCTTCGTCAAAACCTATAAAGAGCTTATGGAAACGACGGCGTGGGACAAGTACGGCACAGGCCGTTATGAGAAATGCGCGGACTGCATGGTCCATTGCGGCTATGAGCCTACGGCTGCCGAAGATGCCATCGCGCATCCGCTTAAATCCATGCTGGTCGCCCTGCGCGGCCCACGCACCAGTGGCCCGATGGCCCCCGAGCTCGACACCTCAAACCAGCGTCCAGCCGAATATGTCTTCGGCAAGCACGTCGAAGAAACGATGGAAGCCATCAAAGCCGGTCGCGCCCGCACGCTGACGGACGACAGTGAGTGCGAAGACGACCACGATCACAGCCACGGCTGCTGTGGCTGCTGTTGCGGGCACAAGCATTAAGGGAAGGAGATCGTCATCGCGAGCAGGGCTTGCCCTGCGTGGCGATCCAGTCCCCAATCACGAAACAAAGGACTGGACTGCTTCGTCGCAAGGCTCCTCGCAGTGACGAGACACTGAGATATTTTTACCCCAACTCGCGCATCACATCGACGGCGTGGCGCAGGGCTTTCATGGCTTTGCGAGTACCGAGGGCGAGTTGCATAAGGTCGGCGAGCTGGCCTTTGTCTTGGCGCAGGCTGGCCCAAACGGCGCGGGCATCCACACCGCCATCTTCCTTCAGCGGCACCAGCGCGGCAGGCGGCAAATCCATAGAAGCCGTATCAGAAACAGCCCGCACGACGCTAAACGGTATCCTGTAAGAAGCCGCCGTCTCCGCGACAATATGACTTTCCATATCCACGGCCATGCAGCCTGTGCGGCGATAGATCAGCCCCTTGTCCTTGGCCAGCGTCGCCATCCGGTCGCTGCCCCAAAAGGCAACACACAGCGCGTGGGGGAGCCGCTCGACCATCTCGCCCTGCCAAGCCGCATCAGCTTCCCAACAGCCATCCCGCGCAGCCATCACCGTCGCGCCGAGCAACAAATCTCCCGCCACAAGATCGGGACTGACGGCTCCGGCGAGGCCGAAACTGACAAGCCGCGTCGCGCCTTGTTCGGCCATATGCTGGGCCAAGGCGCGGGCGCGTTCGGGCCGCGCGGCTGAGACGCCAACCAGCACATCTGGAATCCTGTCCGCCAGCTTCGCTTCACTTTTCAGGCCGCAGAGGATTCCGATCATCGCGCCTCACATCCCGTAAAGAACGCGGGTCGCGTTCCCTTGCTTCAGGTTTTTGTACCGCGCCATGGCCCAAAGCGGGAAAAACGCCTTATAGCCGTGATAGCTCAGATAGAACACGCGCGGGAACCCGACGGCGGTATAGGTATCCTCGGCCCACGTCCCATCTTCTTTCTGGGTGTCCATCAGATGCTGGATGCCCCGCGCAACCTCGGGCTCGTCCACCGCGCCCGCCGCCATAAGCCCCATCAACGCCCAAGCCGTCTGGGTCGGTGTCGAGGGCACGCCCTGCCCCTTGGGCTGTCCGGCATAATAGCTCGCGCCGCTTTCGCCCCAGCCGCCATCCGCCTGCTGCACGGCCTTCAGCCACGCGACAGCTTTGGCCACCATCGGATCGCTGGACGGCACGCCAATCGCATTGAGCGCACACAAAACGGACCAAGTCCCATAGATATAGTTGGTGCCCCACCGCCCGAACCAGCAGCCTTCCGGCTCCTGTTCCTTGCGCAGATACTCAAGGGCCCTCTTCACGACGTTACGGTCTTTCTTATAGCCAAGCTGCGCCAGCATCGACAAGCACCGCGCCGTCACGTCCGCGCTGGGCGGATCAAGCAAGGCCCCATGATCGGCAAACGGAATATGATTCAGATAATAATAAGTGTTATCGGCATCAAACGCGCCCCAGCCGCCATTCTTGGATTGCAAGCCCAGAACCCACGCCACAGCCCGATCAATGGACGCCCGATACTTGTAAGGATCGAGCCGATCCATGGCCATAACAACCACAGCGGTGTCATCAAGATCGGGATAATACGCATTGTTGTACTGAAACGCCCAACCTCCGGGCGCAACCTTGGGCCGCCAGAAAGCCCAGTCGCCGACCACATCCGTGACCTGCCGCGACACCAGCCAGTCACACGCTTTCTTGGCGATGTCTTTATCCAGCCCCGCTTCCAAAACCGCATGCGCTGACAAAGCCGTATCCCACACAGGCGACAGGCACGGCTGGCAATAGGTCCGCTCTGGCAAATCAACGACCATATTATCAATCGACTTGCGGGCCATGGCGTAATAGGGATCGTCCCGCTCATAGCCCAGCGCATCGAACATCATCACAGCATTGGCCATCGCCGGATAAATCGCGCCCAGCCCGTCAATGCCGTTGAGACGTGTCTTGACCCACTTCTCGGCCTTGGCAATCGACTTTTCGCGCAGCCCCTTGGGGAAAAACGGCTCGCCAGCGCGTAAAACAGCGTCCACCACGCGGAAGAAAGGAATGAACGGCGACTTCGACTTGTTGCTGTGCCAGTTCTTGACCTTGTACGGGGGCGTGACAAAAAGCTCGTCAATCGTAATGCCGCTCGGGTTCTTGGCCTTGGGCTTCAGGGCCGCCAAAACCAGCAGCGGCACAATGACCGTGCGCGACCAGTAAGCAATCTTGTTCAAATGGAACGGGAACCAGCGCGGCAGGATCATGATCTCAACGGGCATGACTGGCACGGCCTTCCACGGCACCGCACCAAACAAAGCCATCTGAATGCGCGTAAAGACGTTGCTCTTCTCTGCGCCCCCATGGAACAGGATCGCGCGGCGGGCTCGCACCATATGCGGCGCATGCACATCATCACCAGCGCACTTCAACGCGAAATAGGCCTTCACGCTCGCGCTCATGTCGAACGCGCCATGACGAAACAAAGGCCAGCCATCATGCTCTTCCTGAATGGACCGCAGATAAGCCGCCATCCGCTTGTGCAGCTTTACCTGTTTGTCATCCAGACGATCAAGAAAGTGATCGAGCAGAATATATTCGGCGGGAATCGTCGCATCGGCCTCAAGCTCGAACACCCAGTGCCCGTCGGGACGCTGTAAGGCAGCCAAGGCCTCGGCACTGCCTGATAAAGCGCGCTCAAGAGCCTTGCTGCCCCCACTCAAGCAGGAAAAAGAAAGATTTTCGGAAACCATAAAACACCAACCCCAAACGAACGCTGTGGATGAGGGCCAGAATGCGCAAAAAATAAAGGTTTTTCAAGCAGAACGGTGCAAAATGGTTTCTTTTTAGGCAACCTTAGCCGAAAAAGTCACAGCCTCACCGACTCAGTACTTGATCGCATAAAAGCGGCAATAGCTAAGCCCTTGATTAAGCGCAGCAAGCCGCTTGGACCACAGATCGACCTCACGCAGCATGACAGACTTGGTTTCCCTGTCGGGCACATTCTGGGCCATAAAAACAACCAGATCGCGCAAGCCCGTCAGGATGAAATCTTTGTATTTCTCGGTATGGTCCTCGGCGATCCGCAGGTCATAGCCCATGCCCTTCCACAACTTGATCGTCTCAAGCTTGGACAGCGGGGCCGCCCCGCGCTCGGAAGCCAGCCAATGCAAAATCGCAGGCTTCTCGCGCACGGCGGGATCAAGGATAAAGTCGGTAAAGACAAACTGTCCCCCGCCGCCCTTCAAACTGCTGTCGATGGCCTTGAAGAATTTCTCTTTACCGATGATCTTATAGAAAACCTCGCGCGCGAAAATACAGTCATATTTCCGGGCCGCCGTATAGGCTGCGGGATCGAGGGACACAATGCTGGCCTGCTTGCTCAGCCCCGCCGCAATGGACATCACCATCCCGCGCGAGGCCAGCGTCGGGTCCATCTCGAACCCCGTCACATAAGTCTTGTACTTCTCGGCCAGATAACGCGGCAACCCGCCAAGCCCCGCGCCAAGGTCGAGGATACTCATGTCCTGCGTAATGCCCAGCGGCGCGGACAGCTCCTCGATATAGGCATCGCCCCCCGGGATCGCATGTCCCTCCCCCCAAAGCTGTTCCATCACCTGCACACGGTCAGCCGTCCATGTCGTCGTATGGGGCCGATCCTTCGCCTTGCGCGAAGCTGGCTCGGCAGGGCTATTGCCCCCCCCTGTTTCTTTATGGGCAGACACCGCTGGCGTCGGTTTCACCTTGGGCGGCTTGGGCGGTTGGGGATCCCTTGGTTTTTTAAGTGCCTGAATCCTCTTTTGAATCCATTGGGGCCAAACGAAGGGAGCATCCTTCCAATAATCACGCGCCAACCCCTCCAGCACGATCCGCCAGAGCAAAAGTCTGGCCTGAAGCGCTGGGCTGAGAAAGCCGGATTTCTTAACAGGTGCAGTCATAAAGCAACCAAAGACCCGATTCTGGGAAGGAGCCTATTTCTTAACACCTCCGCGCCATTTTTCAAAGCTCCGTGCGCCGGTATAGCCCAAATAGCCCATCCCGAAGAGATTGATGATCGACTCAGGAATGGCGGCGAGCCACGCCTTGAACCCCTCGGTGATATGTGCGGCCAAAGCGGGATTGATGGCATACACGACCCCCATGGGGATCGAAGCCAAAAGCAGCACATAAATCACATACATAAACGAAGGCCGCGCGCGCGAGGTCCACGGATCCGCGCTCTGCGCTTCGGCCAGAATGGGCGAGAGCTGCGCCTGTATCTCCTGCAACGCCTGCTGGCCATCGGCTTGCATAAGTTTGAGTTTAGCCTCCTCCCGCGCCGCTTGATCGGGGATTAACTTATCAATCAACGCACAGACAGGCGTAATGAGTGCTTGCCACATAGTTTGTTCCTTTCTGTTAAAAAAGCATTTGGCATATGGCATTTAGCATTTGGAGGGAGCCGTCCTTCCTCTCCACAACACCTTCCCCTATATGCCAAATGCAAAATGCTAAATGCTTCTATCTCCCCACAACCCCGCCTCAGCCGCCCTTCGCCGCACAAGTCCTTGCATCTCCACCCCATGCACCTTGGTCCAGCGCATCAGCTGGGCAGGCACCTGATCGTACCAGCCACGGTTCAGCAGCATGAGAAGCTGCGACCTCTCGAAATTCTTCACGCCGACATTGAACGCAAACGACACCAGAGCCGCGAACTGGTTGTCATTCAGCTTGATGCAGGCATAGGCGCCGACGGATCGCTCCGCATGGAAAAGGTCTTCGCGCAAGAACCGCTCGGCCACCTCTTGCGTGATCACCCAGTCCGGCTGCACGCCACCCGTATGGCCATAGCCAATCGTCCACACGCCCGCCGGACATTTGTAAGCCTTAAGCCGCAGCCCCTCGAACTCTTTAATCAGCGCAAGCCCACGCTCACCAATCCGCCGCCAGCCTTTGGAGTGGTCGATGATTGGGTCGAGGCTTGTATCAATTTCTTCAAACATGGTTCCTCCTTAAAGCATATAGCATATGGCATTTTGCATTTAGGGAGGCAGATCGCTTTTATCCACTTCTTCCCTAAATGCGATATGCCAAATGCCAAATGCTATCTTCCTCCCCCTACATTCCTCTCAATCCTCTCCAACACCCCGCCTTGCGCGACAAGACGTTCCTCGATACGCGCGAGGCGTTGCATCGTCTGGCTTTGCAGATCACTCGCCTTGCCCTGCGCCAGCTCAAGAGTCGTGACGCGCTGTTCAAGGAAATAACCGTCCCGCGCCTTGGCCGACACCCACCAGACCAGCGTGCTGCCCTGCACCAAAAAAGTGACGAGGATGGCAAGCGGCAAACCGCGCACGATCCCGTCATTCACTTCAAGCTTCATAGAAAACCTCCCAAAGCGGCCCAGCTTGAGCCGTTGAAAACGTAAAACTTCGTCTCGCCGCGCACGAAAGCGAGCCAACCCGCCTTGGGCGTTTTGAACACCCAGCTGCCATAGTAAGCCGCCACAGCGAGATCATGCCCCGCCCATGCGCCCGTCGCCGCCGCGCCGACGATATAGCTATCGCCCTCTGCCGGAGTGGCGGGCGGCGTTGTCAGTGTGCGGCTTGCGACCGAAAGCTGCACCAGCGCATCAAGATCATTAAGCGCCTCGTTATGAGTCACTTCCTTCTGCGCCTGCGAAGAGGCCAGATACCCTAAAGATAGATTCGGACTTATTGTCATGTGTTCTCCTTGTTTAAAAAGCATTTGGCATATGGCATTTAGCATTTGGGGAAAGGACAGTGTTTCGGTTCAACAAAACGCTTATTTTCTCCTCATACCGTCATCGCAAGGAGCGCAGCGACGCGGCGATCCAGTCCCCAAGTTTCAAGCAACGGGACTGGATTGCTTCGTCGGCCAAGGCCTCCTCGCAATGACGCCGTGGGGTATTTCATTGAAAGTTTAGTCACAGATTTAGCTCCACCCCCCTAAATGCCAAATGCCAAATGCCAAATGCTAAATGCTACTTCCTTCCCCCTTCTTCCCCCGCCCATAGCGTGCGCTCTTTTGATAAACGCGCACCGTGTAGGTCGAAGGAATACTCGCGCCCCAATCCGTCGTTTGCATTGCGGCGGTGTAAACAACGCTCGCCTGCGCCACATCACTGAACGTGCGCACGACCGCGCCGCCGTTCATGATCTCGACGTCATAAAGCTCCTGCGCCTCATCAAGTGGCACGTCGATATAATCGACCCAAGCGGCATTCATCCGCGCGCGCCGCTTCCAGCGCAGCATCACATCGCTGCCCGTCCCCGCGCTGCGCACCCCCTTGATATGCACAGGCGCATAAGGCTCCAGCGTCTTCATCCCGTAAGCCAGCGTGCGGTCCAACGCGAAATCAAGCGAGCCGCCGTCACTCACCGCGCGGAAGTGATAGCTCATGCCCCTATCGCTGAGCGGTGTCGGCACAAACTGCATCGCCGTGGCGGTAAGTAAAACAAACCGCTCGCCCACGACATGCGATCCCGTTTTGTCTTCCGTCCCGCGCCGCCCGCGCAACAGGCCCGACAGCTCATAAAGCCCCGCCTCGATCAACGTCGCGGCCTGAAACTGGATCAGCTCCTCGCCCAACAGCGCGACATTCGCCCCGTTCAAAAGCTCGCTCTCCGTACAGCTCGCAAGCTGGCCGCGCAGCATTTGCACGCGCACGCTTCGCGCCTTGTCCTTATAAAAAGGCGAGGCCGTACCAAGGGCCGTCGTCGCCACACCTGCGCTCGCCGCTTGCGCAAAACTTGTCAGGCGCGTGAAGCTCACCCCGTCCGCTGCCCGCCACAGGCTTGCCCCGCGCCAACCGTCCGCGCCACTCACGGCAACATAAAGCCCAGCCTGATCGTCCTGCTCGCGCAGCAAAGGCACGTCCATCAAATAAGCCTCACTGCTCACCGCCACGTTCGCGCTTGCGCTTGAGGCCGAAGTGCTTTCTGCCGTCGCCTCGCTCACCATATCAGACGGCACGGCGGACAGAGCATCCACCTGCACGATCCCACGCTTTCGCGTCACCGCCAGCACGCGCAGCCTCTTGCCCTCATAAACCACCACATCGGATGGATTAAGCCCCACAAAGGCAAGCGACAGATAAAGCCTGTATCGCTCGCGCTGCACCCAAGCGGCATAAAGCTGGTTTTCCGCCACGCGCCGCGCACGCGTCGCGCTGCACACCAGTGGCAGCGTGATCTTCTCCACGCTTCGTGCGCCGCCCGACACGCTACGCCGCGCGCGCTGGCTGCCCGTCTCGTAATCCAGCGAGGCATCCAGATAATCGACGCACACCTCCAAAGGCATATCCAGCTGCTGCGCCCGCGAAGTCCGCACAAGCCCATCCTCGCCTTTCTCCGGCGCAAGGCTCGCCCCCGTCTCGCTTGCCGCCACGCTGACCTCGTCGCCCTGCCCATGCAAAACGGCGCGGAGCATCCCATCCTGCTCGACCAAATCAAACCGCGCAAAGTTCTGCAACGGCTCAATCGCCCGCGCCGCCGTCGTTTGGTCAGACAGCGCATAGCCATCAACCTCAATCGCATCCAACGCGCTCACGTCATAATCACTGTCCGCATAGCCTGCCCGCTCTAAAATCGCCGCCACGATCCGCGCGAGCGTGTCGCCCGTATTGCGCCGCTTGACCAAAGCCGCCTGCGCCAGCGTCGCGGTCGATCCCGAATTGCCCAGCACCGCAAGGCGCGTTGCGCTCACGCTATAGGCGCTGAAATTACTGGCGGGCGGCGAGCTGTTCGCCACCACCGCCGCATCCGTCACAAGCGTAAACGCCCCCGCCTCCAGCTTAATTTCGCTGAGGCGATACTGGCTCTCGGTATAAGAGCGATGCAAAACGCACAGACGATCCCCATACAAGACGGGATAATTCGTGTTGGACAAAACAAACTTCGCGCTTTTGATCTTCTGCCACGGGCGCGTGATCGTCACGCCGCTTGCGCTTGGCACAAACGACAACACCTGCATGTCCGACACCGTCATATAACACAGCGTCCATTCACCCTCCCCCGTCTCGATCAAATGAACCTGCGGCGAGCTTCCCGTTCCAAGATTATATCCACTCGAAACCGTCACCGCTGCGCCAACGCTCAGGCCCGTGCCGTTCCACGCGATCACCCGCGCATACAAATTGCTGAACTTCAGCGACGCATCCCCCGCATAGGTCAGCAGCCCGTCGCCATAGGGGCGAAACTGCGCGTAAGCCAGCGGCAAGCGCGTGCTCGCTGTCCCGCTTCCCCACACATCAAAGAATCCCTGATCGACCAGCGAGGAGCCAGAGCGCAGATAAACGCGCACGCCCCGCGCCCCGCTGCGCTGATCCGTCACGATCACGCGATAAGCATCCAGCCACGCCATCTGGCGCAGCTCTAACGCGGTCATAGACGTGCTTTGCGCCGCGCCGAAACTGTGCGTCACGGTGTCATAGATCATCGTGCGATAAGGATAGCCCACACCTGTGTCTTGCAGCCCCATCACCACATAACGCCCGCTAGGGCTTGCGACCCAGCTCTGCTCATAAACGCCTGCGCATACAAACGTCGCACTCACATCACGGCGCAGCTCGACGGGAGTCTCGCTCGTCACGTCATAAGTCGTCACCACAAACTGCGCGAGCCCACCCGACAACAGATAGCCGTCGACATAAACCTTGCGCCGCGCCACATCACCACCTTCGGCAACCAGTGGCTCCATCCCGCCCTGCCTGTTGCTCACCACGGGCACCGACAAAGCCGGATTAAGGCTCCCCGTCAGCGTCGGGCTCCCTGTACTCGTCGCGGGCAACAGCTCGAACGTCAGGTTAGGCAGCCTGTTCCCGAACTTCGAGAGTTGCAGCGACTCCAGCACGACATAAGCCACCCCGCGATAGGCCGGACTCATCCCGCTGCCGAGGCACGATTCCATAAACGCATCGACGGCTTGCGCCTCTTCGCCCAGATGAAACGAAGCCGAGCCGACAACGCCCGAAGCACACACGCCGTTTTCATAGATCACCTTGCTATCGGCCCAGATACGTTGCACCCCGCCAACAGGGCCCAGCCCGATGGCGACCGCGCAATGCAAACTGTAAGTATACGTCGTGCGCGTCGCGCCAAGGGCGCTGGACATCACGCCGCCCTTGCCGCCACTAACGCTTGTCTCATGCGCTGTCTCGATCAAATCCGAAGCCCAGATCACATTCCCCGCCACGCGCACACAGCCAAAAAGCACGGGCAACGTAACGCCATAGCGCGAGTCCTGAACCTTGAAGTTCTCAAGCCGCGCCCCATCCTTGGCGGAGGTCGTCAGGCCCAGCTCTGCATCGACAAGCTTACCCGCCTGCCGCGCAAAACTTCCCAAAAGCCGCCCACCAAGGCCGGGCAAAATCATGTTGCCGACCGACGCGCCGACACTTGCAAAAACGATTGAAGCCATGTTGTTTCCTTTTAATAAGCATTTGGCATATCGCATTTAGCATTTGGGGAGGGAAGAACGTTTTTGCTCAACAAAACGCACAAGCTCCTCCCATTTTCCTCTCCCCTCGCGGGAGAGGATAGAAAAACTTGGTCTTGCGCCAGCAAGGCCTTAGTTTTTCTTGGTGAGGGGGACCCCCTAAATGCCAAATGCCATATGCCAAATGCTTTCTTGGCTAATGCCAAATGCTCCCTTCTAACCGATAAACCCCCACCAACCTTCTCATCCAATACGCGCCAATCTCTGTCTCCACGACCTTGCCCACGGGGGCGAAGCTGTGGATCAGCGTGGTGGGCGAGGTGGCTAACGCCACATGCTGAGGCTGATGGTCATAACGAAAAACAAGCACATCACCTCCATGGATCCCCCCCGTCTCTGTCGGCCTCCACCCGTGCGCGATCAGTGCGGCGATCAGCGAGGCTCCATCGGGACGCGGCGCGTAGTCCGTTTGGTCCTCGACACTCAACCCAGCCGCCCGCATCGCCAGAACGATAAGCCCGATGCAATCGAGCCCCACGCCCGCCACGCGTCCCTGATGATGAAACGGCGTTCCCAAACACCCGCGCGCGGCGGCTATCATTGTTTCTGTTTTGTCTGTCATTCATTGTTCACCCTTTTTAAAAGCATTTGGCATTTGGCATTTAGCATTTGGGGAAGAGCCATCCTTTCCCTCATCAAGCATCCTCCCCTTGCGGGAGAGTGACTGGTTTTTACCCGCTCCCCTAAATGCCAAATGCCAAATGCCAAATGCTCCCCTTCAATTCCCCTCTGGATAATCCAGCAACTTCCCAACACCGGGCAGATACGGAAACCCGCCATAATTGGCACCATTCCCGAAGCGCGTCCGGCATGTTGAAAAATGCTTGTCGCACCCTGCGCGTGCCGTAAAGCTATCCCCGACAGCGATTTCCTTCGGCGCGGGAAGCCACAGCTTGAACGCCTTGGCCGCGCTGTCCCACGCCGCAATCTCGAAAGCCAAGCCCGCATTCGCGCCGCTCGTCCATGTCAAAATGCCATCGGTGAAGATGCCCGCGCCTTCCTCTCGGCTGTTGTCCGTGAAACGGCGCCTGTCCGTCACAAAGCTCACAGAGCCGCTCACCGTCACACTGGCCGCAGCGATCCCGCACGCGCCGTCACAAAAATCATGGCGACAAGCGGGCGTGTAAGTCGCCCCAATGGGGCGCGTCAGCAAATCCTGCATCCCGCGCAAGCTCGCCTTATACTGCCCGCCGCTTTGCGCAATCTCGCCCAGCCACCCGCGCCGCAAATGCACCTTACCCATCTGCGGATCGGCCCAGTTGCACAGATACACATCCACCCGCGCATGATCGTAAAGCCCAGCCTCGACATCCCCCGCATCAATCAGCGCGGAGTCCAGCACGCCCGTCACGTCATAATCATCGGCTTTCAGCTCGCTTTTCTGCGCCAAGCTTTCCCCGTCGCTATAGCTTCCATCAGCGCGATAGCTCACGCCATCGACGAGCAAATCCGCATCATGCGTCGTAAAAGCAACCACCACGCCATCCTTGCGCGTGATCGCCACAAGCTCCGCCAGCGTCGTCAGCTCGCCAGCCAAATGCGCGCCTAAAGCGCTTCCTATCGTCTTCATGGCGTGCGCACCTCGATCAGCGGAACGTTGCCTTGAGCGCGACTTTGTCCGACAAAGCTCAAATCCAGCGTATCGGTATCAAAGCGCACAGGCACATCGAACCGATAGCCCGCCTTGATGACCACGCCACTTGCGGGAGCCTGCGCAAAGGACACGATCCCCCTTGTGACATCCACGCTCCACCCGCTTGTGTATTCCGTATCATCCACGCCGACGCGCACCGATCCGGCGACGGGCTTCTTGATCTCTCGCGCAAACGACACCGAAGCATTGCCATAGGTTTTGACAAGCTGGAACTGCGTCGTCACACCATCTCCTATGCCGATTTCCTGATCGCGCCAATCGGGCGCACTAAGCCCATCGGCTGCACTCGTGCAATCGCTTGCATCACGCAACCGGAACCCGCGAGCCCGCCCCGCCCGCGCTTGAAAAAACGCCGTCAGCAAGGCCGCCTCGCGCATCGTGACAACACCCGCCTGCGCATTATACCGCCTGCGCGGCTGCGCCCATTTCTGGTTGCGCCGCTCAAACCCGCCGTCGATTGTCACCACCTCAGTGGCAAAGCACGGCCCGCCGCTTGTCCCTGCGCTCAAGGACAACGGGAAAACGATTTCGTCAAATGACATTTGTGGTTCTTCCCAATCTTTGTAAAGCATTTAGCATCTGGCATTTTGCATTTAGGGAAGGGCCCTCCTTTCCTCTCCCCTCGCGGGAGAGGACGCAAAATCTTAGGCTTGCGTCAGCAAGTCTTAGATTTTGCTGGAGCGGGGGTTCTGCCCTAAATGCCACATGCCAAATGCTATATGCTTCTTCAATTCACATACCCGACTTCCCCAACGCCCAGCGCGAGATACCCCTTGTCCTTCGCGTCTAGCTCGACACGATGGATCATGTAAAACTTCTCCGCCTCTTCATAGGAAAGCCGTTGAGCAGGCGCGAAAGCGACATCTTCACGCCGCCGCACCGTGATCTTGTGCGTGATGCGGTTTTAATCCGCTGTCACGCTACTGCCATCAAAGGTGCGCTCGATCTTGCCCCACAGGGCGGCCAGCGTCGCCCACTGTGCGATCTGCCCGCCCTCGCCATCATCAACAAGGCTCTGCGCCTGAAGCAACAGCGGCACATTCATCGACCCGATCTTCATCACGCCCCCGCTCGCAGGATTTTATAAGGTTGCAACAACGCTTGAACCATCAGCGGGGCCATCACGCCGCGCTCATCAACCGCCGAGGCCTCGCCTCTATTCTCGAACCAGTGCGTCGCCAGTTGCAAAATCGCGGTGCGGATCAGCTCTGGCACATCGCTAGCCGCCGCGCCGTATCCAGCCTTATAGGTCACCGTCATCCCGTTGGCACAGCGCGTCATGTCGGGCCAGCAAGCTCCGTCGCGCAGCACAAGCCGCGCGGGCACACGCTGATCGTCCACATAGTAATTGCTGGTGGCCCACAGCGTCGCATTGTCGCGCTCGTCATAGGCTTCGACCTGCTCGACGCTCAGCAAAGGGCCACTTGGCAGCGTCACAAAACGCCCGCGCGGGACGGATGAAAAACCCGCCACCCACGTTTGCTCGATCAGCACGCGGCCCATAAACCGCTCGGCCCACTGCCGCGCCGCTTCAATCAGCCGCGTGAGCAGCGCATCCTCGCCCTCGCCCGCAATCCGCGCCTGAGCCTTCAACTCCTCCACGCTGACAGGTTCAACAGCCGCAGACACGGTCAGAACATTCGATGAAAATAAAACCCCCATACTCATAACCACAGGCCGCAAACAGCCTGCCCCTCCGCCGCGTCACAAGCCTCGATCTCTTCCGAGACACCGACAGGCACCACAAGCCGCACGCACACATACCAATAAGCGGGGTCGCCTTTGGCTTCCTGCGCAGGAATCACAGAACCATCCTCAAGCGTCACGGCCTCCATTGCCGCACAGCCCTGCACCGGCCCGATCACATTCACCGCGCCAGCGCGTAAAGCCTCCAACGCTTCTCTATTTGTCGATTTCAAATACGTATCAATCATGCCAATCCTTCCTTGATCTAAACCCCCAACAAACAAAACCTCCCCGCCCCAAGGGACGGGAAGGTCCGCCTTATACCAACCCACCTATGCACCGGCGCACAAAACTCACCCTCCCTCGTCTTCCCGCACAGCAGCCAGCGCGAAGCGCGGGCTGCGTGATGCGGGATCCAGCCGATCTTGCTCACAAGGAACCAGCGTTAGGCCTCCTGCGCAGCATTGGTCTGGACCCCGCATCAAGTGCGGGGTGACGAAGGGCATGGTTAGCTTACGTGTCGCCTTTCATGCGCTTGTTGGTATTACCTATCCCCTCACGCCACGCGTGGCATGCCCGCGATGACGCTGGCCGAGGACAAAGCCCCCGTCGTTGCGCTCGCCACCGTCATGACGACGCGCACGTAACGTGCGCTGCCGATATAGCCAACGCTCTGCACGCTGTTTGCGCCGCCTACGCTTGAGACAACCGCAAAGCTGCCCTGCAAGTCAGTCGCCGTCACAGTCGTATAGGTCGAGCCATCGGTCGAATGCTGCAATGACGGCGTATGCGTGCCGTCCGTATAAGCCCCAAACGTGACAACAACGACCGCCGCGTCATAGCCTCGCAAATCCACCGCTGTGCCTGTTGACGTGCCTGTGACTCGCGCCGCAGGCGAAAGCGACAACTTCGCCGCCATCGTCGATACCAAATCTCTTAGTGCCATTTTTCTCTCTCCTTGTTTTTTTCAAACCTATCGTCATTGCGAGGCGCGCAAAGCGCGACGAAGCAATCCAGTCCCCAAGCCTTACGCCTAAGGACTGGATCGCCACGCCAAGCAAGCTTGGCTCGCGATGACGCAATTCCTTAAGCTGTCGCGAAGCGCAGGACCTTGATCGCATCGAAATTGACGACATCGCCGCCAACACGCTTGGAACAACGGAACTTCACGAAAGGCGCCGACGTGTAGGGATCGCGCAAGCTCTGCAAGCCTTTGCGGTCCACGATGGTATAGCCTTCCTCGAAATTACCGAACGCAACCGACAAGCTGCCCGAAGCCACCGTCGGCATATCCTCCGCCAAAATGACAGGATAGCCGAGCAAGGTCGCAGGCGTCCCCGCCTGCAAGCTGGGCTGCCAGATATAGGCCCCCGTGCCACTTTCCTTGAACTTGCGCACCATATCCACGACCGAGCGCGGCATCAGCCACGTCGCCTTGGGCAGATAACCGGCCTTCAGCTTGTTCATCAGGCTAATCAGCGCATCGGCAGGATTGCTTGAGGTGAAGGCTGCGTCCGCGCCTGTCGGCACATGCTCTAAAACGCCCCAGTTGCGCGAAGCATCCGACGTCGCCGCGGTGCTATAGCTCAAGAAGCCGCGAGGTTGCCCTACGCCGTCGCCACTCACGAACGCTGTATTCTCGCGGCGCGAGAACTTATCAGCGACGCGCCCGACCAGCCATTCCTCGACATTCAAAATCGAGTCATCAAGCAGCTTTTGCGTCGCTTTGGGCTGCGCGAACAGCTCATGCACGGGAATACGAATGCGGCCAATCGCGCCCTGATCCGTATCGCTGCGCGTGCCAAGCTCTGACACCCACTGGGCATCGGCTTCGCTTGTGTCGCGCAGCATTTCCACAGCGTCGGATGAAATGTTCATCACCGTCGCAATCTGGCGCATCGGCGTGGTGTCAAACTGGCGCGAGACAATGCGCTCCGAGATTTCCGCCGGAACACTAAACCCGCCCTGCGGGTCAGAGATCACGCTCATATCCTTGGCATAGAGGCCATAGTCCGGCTCAAGCCCTTTGGTCAGATAGCGCATGAACGCGCCCTTATAGGCACTCTCTTCGCCATCATCACTGCCGCGCTCCTCACCGCGTCCCATGGCGGGACGACGCATCGCGGTCTTGACGCGCGAAAGATCGTCTTGCAGCGTGTCAATCGCGTGATCCAGTCGGCCCAGCTTGTCGGACAACAGCACGTCGCCCGATCCCTTGCCTTCAATCTCGGCAAGGCGCATGTCGTTCACGCATTTATATTCTTCAAAAGCGCGCGCCAGCGTCTCTGTGGCCGACTGCACTTCGTTCATATCAATCATACTCTTTTCTCCTTGTTGCTTGTGCCTTCTTTTAAAATTCGCGCTGTTTGATGCAACCGCGCGACAACGGCGCGGGTGGCCGCCGCGTCCGTTTTTCCTTTGACGGGACGCTTGGCGTTCCCTGTCTTTCCACCACGGGCCAGCAAAGCTTTGCCGCCCGCCTTCACCTCGCTGATCCGCGCCGCATCATTGGCGGGAAACGTGACCAGCGAAATCTCGAACAAATCGACTTCCGTCAGAATGCGCACCTTGCGTTTGGTGTCGATCCGGCTCGTGACGATGCGATAGCCGATTGACAAACCGCTCACCGCCTTCATCTTCAAAAGCTCGTAAGCCTCGCGCCCTTTTTGCGTGGACAAAGCCAGCTTGCCATGAACGATCAGGCCCTTTCGGTCCTCGGCCAAAGCCAGCCACAGGCCGATAGGCACGCTGGGGTCATGCATCCACAGCATAGCGGGCGCAGCGTTCTTGCGTTGCCACAGCTCCAGCGTCTTTGAAAACGCGCCATAGATCACGACTTCATTTTGGCTATCCACCTCGTCAAAGACGGACGCATAGCCCACAAAAGTCCCGTCAGCCGCCAGCGATTTAACCGCCAGTGGCCGTGATAAATGTTGAATTGTCATTTTGGTTCCTGCTTTGTTTAACTGTTATTTTTAAGCATACGGCCAAGAAGCATCTGGCATATGGCATTTAGCATTTAAGGAAGGCCCCCTGCTCGCCCCCCCCTAAATGCCAAATGCAAAATGCTAAATGCTCTCTTCCTCCACCGCCCCATACCCAAGCGCTTCTCTCTTCTCATTCACGCTTAGGAAACTGGCGCGTTCGATCTTGTCCCACAGAGCATCACGCCGTGCGGTCAGGGCACTCACCTCGTCGCAATCGACATCCAGATAAACCCCGCCGCCATAGTGCGGCGCGAGCCAATGATCGAAAGCGGCGACGATCCGCCCCGCGAGCGGCAGCACCGTCTCCTCATAAAACGCCAGCCGCGCCTCCTGCATGTTGGCGTAAGTCTGTGCGCCCTGAATGCCGATCAACTGCACGGGCACCCCGAAGGCCAGCGCAATATCACGCGCCGCCGCATCACGTCCCGACAGCCAATCCATATCCTTGGGCGAAAGGCTCATCTCCTTCCACTCAAGGCCCCCTTCAAGGATCATGGGGCGACCGGCATTGCCGCGCCCATGATAGTTCTGCGAGAACTCGTCGCGCAGGCGGCTCATCTGCTCGTCGGTCAGGTTGGACGGCCCATCCTTGGGCGCATAAACCAAAGCACCCGAAGGCCGCGCCCCTTGATTAAGGAGAGCCTGATTCCACGCGCCCGCTGCGTTGTGCTGGTCAATCGACAGCATCGCGGCCTCAAGCGGCGCCATCCCGTACCAGTCATCCAGCGGATGAAAATGCTTGATATGCAAAATCCCGCTCTCACCCGTCAGCGGATCGGCGGCCCACCGCGCAACCTTGCTGCCAACCGTGTATTCATAGCCGAGAGGCAACCCGCTGGCTGCGGGGACAACCTTCATCCGGTCGGGGCGCAGCGCGTAAAGCTCTTGCGGCGGCTTGCCTTCTTTGGAGCACACGGCCTCGATATAGGCATTGCCCGCCGTCATCAAATTGACGACCACCGCTTCCATAAAGCTCGCGCCGTCCTGCACCGGATTGGGATGAGCCAGCAAATCCAAAAGCGGATGCGCCTCGATCTCCGCGCCGCGCTCGTCATAAAGCAGCCAAGGGATCGCCGCGACCGCGCTCGCAATCAAATTGACGCAACGATAGGCCACCACATTTTTGCGATAGCCCTCTTCCACCAAAGACTCATAGCGTCGCGGAGTCCATTTCGGTTTGCCGATATGGCTCCACGCCACCATCGGGCCAGCGGCACTCATCTTGACATGCTCGGCCCTTACCAGCCGCGCCATTACATCGCGTAGTTTCATTGTTCCTCGCTGTATGTTGAAGAAAAAAGCATATGGCATTTAGCATTTAGGGAAGGGCCGTCCCTTCCTCTCCCCTGGCGGGAGAGGACGCAAAATCTTAGGCTTGCGATAGCAAGTCTTAGCTTTTGCTGGAGCGGGGGTAATCCCCCTAAATGCCAAATGCCAAATGCTAAATGCTAAATGCTTGCTTAGAGTCCCCTCACCCTCGGCACGCCGCGCTTGGTCTCGCTCAGCTCCGTAACCGCCCAAACCATCGCATCCACGCGATCGGGAGAGTTCGTCGCCACGATGTCGGGCGTAAAGCGCGTCATCTGGTCTTCAAGTTTCGTCATCGCGCCGACATGCTTGATGCGTCCTTGCTCATACAAAGCCGCGACGGGCAAAGCGCGATCCACCTTGCCGCGCACGGCCCGCACGGGCTTAAAGAATATCTTGGGCATAATCTGTTTAAGCACCCGCTCAACCAGATCACCGCCTGCATTCACCTCACCAACGATCATGTCTGCTTCCTTCTCCTCATAAAGCCTGATCGCGCGACGCGCCCACCCTTCGGGCGAAGCGCGGCATGACCAGTCTGCCAAAATGTAAATCGTCCCATCCTCGCCAAGTCCGGCGGCAACGATGCCTGTTTCATCACTGTGCTTGCCGCTGCTCATCGCGGGATCAATCGCCACCACGATCCGCTCTAGGGCGGGAGCCTTCGCCACGCGGCAGCCCTCAACCTGCTCGCGTAGCCAAAGTGCGCCCTGCACATCTTCCAAAATCTCGCCGTCCAGCTCTTGCCGCCCCAGCCGCGTGCCGCCATAGCGCGCCTTAAGCTGCGTCAGTACGCAAGCGGGCAAATGCGCCGCGTTCTCGTCCGTCTTGCCGCGCGTCACGCGCACATCGCGTCCGTCGCGTGCGATCAAATCCTTGACCAGCGGCGTGTTGCGCGGCGTCGTCGTGATAATCGCCCTAGGATCATCCCCAAGGCGCAGCCCGAACAACATCTGATCGAACCCCGCCGCGCTTGGCCAAGCGCACAGCTCGTCACACCACACGCGGTGATGTTGCGGGCCGCGCAGCCGCTCCGGCTGGTCGGCGGAATAAAGCTTGATGCGCGTGCCGTTAAACAACAGCAAGTCGCCCGTGCTGCGATGCCATGCGCTGATACAGCGCGGCGGCAGTACCCGCAAAAGACCACTCTCGCCCTCCACACACACATCCCGCGCATCCGCAAAGGTCGGCGCGATCACGCCGATCCGCGAGAGCGGATTCCACAGCGCATAGTCCGCAATGTCCTCTGCGCCTGTGCGCGTCTTGCCCCAGCCGCGTCCTGCCAAAATCAACCAAATGCGCCACGCCCCGCGCGGCGTCAGCTGGCTGCCCCGCGACGCCTCAAGCCACTTGGCGCGCGCGACGAACGCCGCCAGATGGGGCAGAGGCAAGGCGGACAAGAAGCTCTCTGGCTTCGTTGATCGCGGCTTGCCGCTCTTCACTGTCATTGGCAAGCGCGTCTCCTTCGTCATTCCTTTTCCCTATCTTCTCCATCAAAGCCTTCGCCGCAGCGATCCGTATCGTGTCGCTGTCGCTGCCCCGCATCAGCTCCGTCAAAACCGCCTTCACCTCCCGCTCGATCTGGCGAGGAGAGGGAAGACGTGAAGGAGCATCTGGCATTTGGCATTTGGCATTTGGGGAGGCCTTCTTCCTTCCCTTACCACCTGCCCTTTGCGAAGGAGCATCTGGCATCTGGCCTTTGGCCTTTGGGGAAGGCTTCATCCCCCCAACCTCCCTGTCATTCCGGAGCGGCTTCCCCCCTTCGTCATCGCGAGGGCTGCTTGCAGCCCGTGGCGATCCAGCTTTTAAACCGCGACTTTTCCCACTTCTTTGAATACCTCTGCCCTTCTCCCTCACGCCCAACCCCTCTTCCTCACTCCCGCCTTCCCCTAAATGCGAAATGCCAAATGCTAAATGCTTCCTCCCCGCCACAAACCGCCCCCGCGCATCGCGCCTCGGCGCAGGCTTTTTTTCTTTTCCCAATGTCACCCGCCCCCCCCTCTTCCCCTACCGAACCCGCCTTACCCGTTACCGCTCCTCTCCCCTGGCGGGAGAGGATGGAAAATCTTAGGCTTGCCTCTTGGCAAGTCTTAGATTTTGCTGGAGCGGGGG
>JAQUHK010000187.1 GCA_028683655.1 Alphaproteobacteria bacterium | reverse complement strand
ACCGCAATCTTAGGAATGAAGAGTTATGGACTCCTCAAGTCATCTACGACGTTGTTCCTCCAGGAGAGCTTGTTCGAGATGGTTACGGCTACAGCGAGGGAGATGACAATTTCGATGCTACTGCAACGGAAAATTCTCTTTTCGATGGCGTTAGAGACTTCTTTGAAAAACTTTTTGGAGCTCTAGGCACAGCTATCTCTGGTATCGCGCAAACGGGGATCGGCCTGGTCGTACAGGTTTTCGACGGCATTGTTAATTTGGCCACGTCTATCGGGGATATGACAGGTAACGTTTTTCAAGGGCTGCACAATGCGATTTTGGGAGGCCCGGACCTCCCTCCTGAGCCTCTACCTGATCTCTTCTCTCCTATCGCTGCCGACCTAGAGGCTAAATCTCGACCTCTGTTTGAGAAGGTAGATCTTGCGTTACAAAACGCGGAGGCTGCACAGACTGATGCGGGAACCCTTAACTCTCAGATGGAAAGTCTAATTGGCAACTCCGAGGATGCGATCATTTGGACCATTCAGAAGGACATTAACACGGTAAATGAGACTATTAACACTAATCAGACTGAGGCTATCGAAGCTCAGCAAGAGATTCTCGAAGGAATGCAGGAGTATGTCTCTCGCGGAATGTTCCTTCCTGACTCTACCAAGGTCAACTCAATAACTAACCCTCACTGGACTGTTACTTTTGAGGGAAACCTCAGAAAGATGCACGCAGAAGGTGATTGGGTAGGAGAGTTTATCTACCATTCCGCGACGCACCGCAGGCCCACAGAAGAAAGCCCCTCTGACGACTGGACTGGTTACCCTCCTGACTTCGGTCAAGTGATTGAAGGCGGAGCAGTGACCGCTGCTGCTCGTGACTTCTGGGCGGAGGAGTCAACATCTGCTGCTACATTGACCTATTGGATTAGGCCTGGTACAGGCGGGGTATGGACGGGCAGGAGCACTCCTGGAGGGTTCTCTCCAGCTAAAGACGTCTGGCATCGACTTGACGAGTTCACTTTTAACCAAGCAGCTGACATGCCTACTCGTTATGAAGGTCCTCACGTTGTTACCTTCATCGGAGAGTGGGATGCAACCTCTTACGAGGACTGGTACGGTCTCCAGATCACCAAGAATGGCGCGATGGTTGATGAGATCTGGCGCTACCACGTCGGGCCTCGCTTCCCAGGAGGAAGCGGAGTCAGAAAGCAGCAGTTGGTGCTTAACCCAATTGAGTTACTGCCAGGTGACACCTTGGAGTTCTGGATTAAGGCGTCTTCTCCAGAAGTACACGAGAGAAAGCTACGCAGTGCAAGTCTGGAAATTACTTGGACAATTCCGCCAGCGGACGAGACTGATATCGTCGAGGAACCAACAGTGTGATAAGATGGTTGCATGGATAGTGTGGCTTTAGCAGAAGTAATGGGTAATGAGAGGGGAGTCGATTATTCGGCTCTCCTCCCAGCTATGGAAATGGCTATGCTCTCAGCAGACGTCACAACTCCCCTGAGAGCTGCCATGTGGATGGCTCAAATCGGCCACGAGTCGCAAGGCCTCAAGTACATGGAGGAGATCGCCTCTGGAGCTGCCTACGAGTGGCGCTCTGATCTCGGAAATGTCTACGCGGGAGACGGACCTAGATATAAGGGTTCAGGTCCTATCCAACTCACTGGCAGAGCTAACTTTCGAGCCTTTACTCAGTGGGCTAGAAGCAAGGGACTGACAACTCTAGACTTCGAAGCGGAACCAGAAAGAGTTAGGCAAGATCCTAAGTGGGGCTTTCTGGCTGCGACTTACTTCTGGGTTAACCGTCCCAAGCTTAATCAGTACGCAGATCAGAAGGATCTGCTACGAGCCTCAGCGCTCATTAACGGTTGGTACGACGATGGCACCGGAAAACCTAGGGAAGCCAATGGCTACAAGGACCGACTAGCTAGATATAACAAGGCTCTCAGTATGGGAGCCAGAATTGTCCCAGGAGGGAACTTCGTGGTTAAAGAGAAAACTCTAGAATACTCTAGAAATCAAATTACCCAAGATACGTTTTACAATTGCGGACCGGCAGCCACTCAGACAGTGATTCAGGCTCGCACCGGAGAGTTCATTCAAGAAGTGGATCTCGGAAGAGAGCTACTTACCGATCAAGATGGTACTGACTATATTGGTCAATTCCCCGCCGTACTCAATAAGCACATTGGCGGAGATTATATCCATGTTGATACCCCTAACTACCTCAATGATGAGCAGAAAGAGAAGTTCTGGAATGACATTGTAGGGTCTATCGACGCGGGGTATGGAGTTATTGTCAACATCGTTGCGCCCCCTACAAACTACCCCAAGGCTGTTCCGCCGTCAACCATCTCCCCTAAGTACTCCGGTGGCACGGTTTACCATTACATCGCGGTAATGGGATACCTTGACGACGGAGCGCGTAAGGTATGGGTAGCCGATAGCGGTTTCAGCCCCTACGGCTACCACGCTTCACTAGATCAGTTAGCGTCCCTCATGGTTCCCAAGGGGTACGCTTATTCAACCATTCAGACGAAAGAGGACGACATGGCTTTTACCGAAGAAGATAGAGCACTCCTTAAGAGAGTGCATCACGAGCTGACTCACCAGTTTGGCTCCCGATATCCAGAGTCCACCTACAGGGAGACCCTTGTAGGGTACATCCTTGAGCTAGATCGCAAGGTGGAAGATATGCACTCCAATATGCTTCCTAAGATTGGCAAGCTCATTGAAGGTCTATTCAAGAAGGACGGTAAGTAATGGAAAAAATCACTGTAGACGAAGTAGTTAACAACTCTACTGTCAATAAGGTGCAGAATGCTGTAGAAGAAGTGCTAAAAAAGCAGCCGGTCTCCCAGCGTAGAAAGAATACCTATTTCGCCATCGCTCAAGGAGTTCTCCAGATTGGCAACATTGTAGCTTTCGCTCTCGTTGGCTACAGCTGGGTTTACACTCTCATTCTCGCTCTGGTTCTTGCCGTTGCGGAAACCGTGGCTCATGCCTTCACCCCAGGTC
>JAQUHK010000186.1 GCA_028683655.1 Alphaproteobacteria bacterium | reverse complement strand
ATAGGCGAATCCATCACGCTGTATGGATTTTGAGAGCATGGTGGAGGTTTCTTAAGGAAGTGTAAAGAATACTGGGGCGGTGCTTGATGGGGGCAATATATGTCTCAATCTTCAGGAGGTGGTTGGTGATATAAAAGTGGTGTCATACCGGCGAAAGCCGGCATCTAGGGGCCGCGTGTTTAGGCGGTGTATGACTCAACAAACCCAACCGTTCGGGCGTAACTGAGAGTTGGGGACTGGATTCCCTTCGCCGGTATGACGCTAGTTTTTCGGTGGAGAGCTAATTCTTCAAGCGCGATGCGCGAAAGCGCAGGCGGGAATCTTAATCCTGAACGCGGCGGGCGATGCGTTCGACTTCTTTTTGGACGATGCGCTCGACAACGGGGGGGAGGTTTTGATCTAGCCATTCTTTGAGCATGGGACGCATCAGCTCCATGACGAGGTCTTCAAGCGTGCGACCACCAAGGCCGATGGGGGTAACTCCGGTGAAGGAGGCTTTGCGCTCGGACTGGACCGTGTGAGCCAAGGCTTCAAGCGAGGAAGTCGCCGCTGTTGCCGCAAGGTCGGACAGAAGCGCGTCGGCTTCCTGTTTGTTCATGGGAGCGGCTTCGGGTTCCGGTTCTGGTTCGAGGGCGGGCTCAGGCTCCGGTTCGGGGGCTGGTTCCGGTTCGGGCGCAGGCACTTCTTGCCGGACATCGACGACGGAGCCGTCGTCTTGGACCATTTGCGTTAGTTCAAGCACTTCCTCGGTCGCACCGGCGGCTTCTTCGGTTGCCGCAGGCGCGTCTTTTTCATCCGCAATGATGCGGCGGATGGAAGCAAGGATTTCTTCCATCGAAGGTTCTGAAGCTGCTGATACGTCTTGAACGTCGGTCATGAAGCGAATCGGGGAAAAGAGACAAGATGGCGCGAGTTTATCGTCTCAGGCCCGCATTGCAAGCCCGATCCTGCCCTGCCCCTAGAAAATCTTTGCGTATGTGGGGGATTTGTCGCCAAGCAAGGGGGATCAGGACGAAGATGAGGAGTGTTGCAGCAAGGATCAGGGGCAGTCCGGTTGCTGGGTGGCCCCAAAGGGATATCCTTTGGAAAATTTCTGGCGCGACTGACAGGCAGGCGGAGGGCATCAGGAAGCTGAAAAGCTTGTTGGCATCGCAGATGGCGCATCCTCCGGTCATGGCAAGTTCGGCCCAGCGGCCTGCCGTGGTGACTAGAAGCGCATAGGCGGTCAGTCCGCCCAAGGCCAGACGGGCCGGACGTCTTGACCAGAGGACACGAAGGCCATGGGCGATAAGAAGAGTAAGCGGTATCATGAAGATATGCAGATACCAGCCCGGTGTGCCTCCCTTGGTGCCGATGATGATCAGGATCAGGGCATGGTGCGCCAAGGCTGCGAGAAAGGGGATAAGCAGAAAAAGGGAAAGAAGTTGCCCCTCCCTTTCGGCGTTGTCGGAGCTTAGGCGGCCTCCTTTGACCATCAACCAGATCGGCGTGATCGTCATCGGCAGCAGGATCAGTTCGTGCAGCCGGAGCTGGGATGCCATGCCGGTCCATGACCATGTCATGATAAAATTGGTCAGGTTGTTCGCGACGTCAAGAAAGCTGATCCCTGACAACAGGGCCGTTCCCAAGTTTTGCGTGTTTTCAAGCGCGACTTTATATTCAAGGTGGCCAACCAGTGCTCCGGTTTGGTGATATTTGAACAGATACCAGCCAAGCCCCGCCATAACCGGAAGTGCTGTGGCGGCAAGTTGGCGTATGGTGCTGGTGGTGGTGTTTTTTGTGTGGTGCTGGCGGGCCCATGAGAAAAGAAGGTACAGGCCCCAACCGCCTAGCGTGGCGATGAAAAAGGCTTTGGTCAGAAGCGCGGCACTCCAGAGTGTGGCCAGAAGCAGGCTTGCCCCCCATCCGCTGCCAGAGCGGGCGTGGCGCAGGCAGAGCGTCCACGCGCAACCGAAGATAAGGGCGCAGAGCGAGTCGTTGCCGAGGCGGGCGAACTCAGGGACGATTTCGGGGAGAAGCGCGGGATAGATGAAGAAGGCAAGCGTGATGTAGGGATGCAGGTTCTCGTTTGTGTAACGCAAGGTTCCCGCCATGCCGATCACGAGGCCCGCACAGGCCAGAAGATAGGAGGCAAGGCGCAGGATGAAAAAGCGGTCGAGGAAGGAGGTATTGGGGAACTGGCCAAGAAGCTTGCCCATCAGGAGGTAGTAAAGCGGCGGGTGCTGGATTTGCCAGTTTCGGTTTTCAGTGGGCTCGTAAAAAGGTTTGCCATCCGGCTGGCCGAAGGTTTGGGGATAGGCTTCGCGAAGCGGCGCGTTATGGAAGAAGGCGGGATAGGTCAGGCCGCCATTCTCCTGATAGGGCTCGAAGACGGCATAGGGCATCGGGCCGTTTTGCTGGTAGTCTTTGACTTGGGCGGTGATGGTGGCGTTACCGTCCAGCGGGAAGGCGCGTTCCTGCGCCACCTGCGCGATCAGGGAATAGTGCCCTGTTTCGTCATAGCCTTCGAAGGGCGGTAGAAGCAGAAGCTGTCCAATCCCGATCAGCAGAAGGTAGAGTGCAAAAAGGGATAGAGACAGCCGGTGCGACATAGGATGATTTTAGAGACTCCAATAGGTCAGGCCTGTGGGAAGCGAGGCCGGGTCAAGGGCCGATTTGATGTCCACAACGACGCCGCCTTCAAGCACGTCTGGCAAAAAGCTGTCGATCGCGTTGATGATCTCGTCATGCGTGACGGCGAGGATCAGGGCATCAAGATTCTTAAGGTCCTCACGCGCACATAGGGTCAGGTCATACTCATGCTTGGCGTGCGAGGGATCGACGACGGGGTCATAGACGACGACTTGAAGACCGAAGGATTCAAGCTCGCGCACAATTTCGGGTACACGGCTGTTGCGCAGGTCGCGATGTTAAAAAATCAAGGTTTGGTTCAAGAAGTTTTATAGAATCTATAAATAATTCATCTTTTTTATTTACCAATTTATTAACACGAAGCTGAATATTACTTGCTTTTGATTCGATTTTTGATTTTTC
>JAQUHK010000185.1 GCA_028683655.1 Alphaproteobacteria bacterium | reverse complement strand
AAGCCTAGGAATCTTTGGTGATCACGACGTCGCCAACGTGCACCCCGAACCGAGTGATCTCATCTGTAGTGGCTGTCGTTTCCATCAGGGGCATGCTCAGTGAAATGTGATCGTTGTAGTAGACATCGGTGTAGTTACAAAGACGCACAGGCATTTCGTCGTCAGAAGGCACCTTGTCAACATTGCTTACCCAGTATCTGGCAGCCGTCTTGAGCCGCTGCGCCCTCCAGTAGCTTGGCACATCGCCCAACCATTCCACCCCGCTGTGCTTATATTCTGTATAGGCCTTGAGCTTCACGCCGTCACCTCTTTGAGCAGGGCGACGATCTCGCCTTCGAGCGTCTTGATGTCCGCCTCGATGTCTTCCAGCGGGCGCGGCGGCTCATAGCGGTAGAAATGGCGGTTCAGTGGGATCTCATAGCCTAACTTGGTTCTGCTCTCTTCTATCCAGGCATCCGGCACGTGCGGCAGCACTTCGCGTTTGAAGTATTCCGCAATACCCTCCTTGAGCGGCACATTCTCCGTGTCGCGCAAGCTGGTATCCGGCTCTGGATCGCCGGCGCGGTCGCGGCAGATCTCGGCTGTCTCGTCGCGTTCGCCGAGAGCATTCAAGACGGCTTTGATCTCCGGTGCGCTCAAGCGCACATTGCGCTCCCGGTCGACACCCTTCAGTGCTGTCAGAAACTCGACGCGGTCTTTGAAGAGCTGCTGCTCAGTCTTCGCCCCGAATGCATGTAACAGATCCCGAATGGTTTGCTGGCGCTCCTTCCCAGCTTCGATCTCTTTGAGTCGCACGGCTTCGTTCTTCTTCTTGCTCGTGGCCAGGTTGCGGAACCCGGATTCCTCTTCAAGCCGTTCGATTCGCTCGGGATTGGCCACGAAATTCAGGCGCAGCGGCCGATCAACGCTGATCTTGTTGTATCCGAAGTCCTCATTGTCGAAGATCTTGCTGACTTCGAGTGTCTTTTGCACTTTCTGCTTTGTCTGGGCATCCTCGATCATGAATTCTCGCGTGTCGCCGTCGGTGAAGTCGCCGTGGATCTTGGTGATTTCTCCAATGTAATCCGGCTCGTTCTCGTGCCCCTCCTCAGAGGGATCGCCAATGCGGTGGCGCTTGTTTCCCAGGCTCTTCTTCATGGGAACCCAGTAGTTCCGGGCGTCGATGAGCTGGATCTTGCCTTTGCGGTGCGATTCCTTGCGGTTGGTAAGCACCCAGATGTAGGTCGAAATGCCGGTGTTGTAGAAGAGTTGATCGGGCAGCGCGACGATCGCTTCAAGCCAGTCGTTCTCGATGATCCATCGACGGATTTCAGATTCGCCCCCTCCCGCGTCCCCCGTAAACAGCGGAGACCCGTTGAAGACAATACCGATCCTGCTGCCTCCGTCTTTCGGCGCACGCATCTTGGCAATCATGTGTTGCAGGAACAGGAGAGCCCCGTCGTTGACGCGCGGCGTCCCGGCACCGAACCGCCCGTCATACCCGAGCGTATCCTTCTCCTTCTCGATGTAACGCTGCTGCTGCTTCCATTCGACGCCGAACGGCGGATTGGCGAGCATGTAATCGAAAGTCCACTTACTGCCGTCCTGTTTACGGTCGTAGCCGTCCTTGGTAAAGGTGTCGCCAAGGACGATCTGCTCCGCCTCTTCATCCTTGATCAGCAAATCAGACCGGCAGACCGCCCACGCCTCATCGTTCCAGTCCTGACCGTAGAGCAGTGGATTTGCATCCTTGTTCAGATCGCGGATGTACTGTTCCGCGACCGACAGCATGCCGCCCGTTCCGCAGGCCGGGTCATAAATCGTCTTTACAACGTGACTCCGCGCCAAGTCCTTTTCAGGCGACAGGAGTAGGTTGACCATAAGGCGGATCACCTCACGCGGGGTGAAGTGCTCTCCCGCCTCCTCGTTTGATTGCTCCGCCCCGATCCGGATGAGTTCCTCGAACACATACCCCATCTGCATGGGGTCCACTTTCCCCTTGGATAGATCGAGCCTGGTAAACGCCTTGATGACTTCGTACAGAAGGTTCTTTTCGGCCATCCTGCTGATCTGCTCATCGAACTTGAACCGTTCCATGATCGCGCGCACGTTTGGTGAGAAGGCATTGATGTAGCTGTTCAGGTTGGGTGCAAGCTGGTTCGGGTCGTCCAGAAGTTTCGACATGTCCAGCTTCGACAGGTTGTAGAACGAACTTCCCGTAATTTGGTGCAGTTTGTGGCGCACGATATTCTCAGGCTTGCCCTTGATGGCCTTGTACTCGTCGAGGACCTGGACTTTCGTAGGAGCGAGAAGGCTGTCAAAACGGCGAAGGACGGTCAGCGGCAGGATCACCTTCCGATACTCGTTTCGCTTGTACGGGCCACGGAGAAGATTGCAGATACCCCAAATGAAGTGAGCCATCTGTGAATGCGTTTCTGGTGACATCGTCTTGTGTTCTCCTACTTCTCCGGGTTGCGGACCCATTCGTCCACTTCAGAGCGCTTAAATTTCCATAGTCGCCCAACTTTGTGCGCGGGCATCCGCTTCTTCGGGAGCCAAGCATAGATCGTCTCACGCTTGACTCCGAGGTATGCGGCGATGTCCTAAACCGAAAGCCATCGATCTTCAGCCATTGGATTCACTCTCCTGCTTGTCGCAAGCTAACTGAATGTGAGCATATATCAATAGAACGGGTAAAGACAAGGCTGTTCTAGTAGGCTGCGGGCTTTTGGGCCCGCCCCATCCTGCTAATAAACCACAGCGTTTACACTGTGGTGCCTTAGCCTCATCGAATTGGACCGACAATCCGACGGATTGCTCGGCGTCGCGTCAGCTTCCTGCCGGAGTCCTGCGGCTTATGGGTGACGGCCTCAACTGATGCGGCGGCGGAACAGCACCGTGGCGGCGAAGAGGGTGATCAGGCCGATGACGGCCATCGGCCAGTATTGGGCGACGAGCAGGTCCGCCGTCGCCCCTTCGAGAAATACCCGGCGGCAAATGATCAGAAAGTACCGCAGGGGAATGGCGCAGGTCACCCATTGTATGGCCTCGGGCATGTTTTCGATGGGTGTGGCAAAG
>JAQUHK010000060.1 GCA_028683655.1 Alphaproteobacteria bacterium | reverse complement strand
CGGATCGATTGGCCACCTGCTTGCAGACGGGCAATCTCGCATCGTTCTTCCAAGGAGAACTGTTTGTACTTTTTTCCCATGACAGCAACACCTTACCATAGTGTTGCACTTCGTTTGTGAACTTAGGGGATCCATGTTTGTCCCGAGGGATAAACTCAACTTTTATGGATTCCCGCCTTCGCGGGAATGACTCGGTTTTTATACAGCACTGCCAACTCCTGAAGAGCAAGCAATATAGAGTCACAATTACTTCAAATCCAGACCAAGAGCCTTGGCGGTGGCTTGAATGGCCGTTTTTCTGTCGGTGCAAAGGCCATTGCCTTTGGCGCGTTCATGCGCGAACCAGGCTTCGAGGGCCTTTTTGTTGGCAGGGTTCTGCGCGGCTTCAAGGACAGATTCTTTAAAGGTCAGTTGCATGGAGGGATCATGGCCTTCCACACCCAAAGCAGCCCATGCGGCGACAACTCTGTTCAAGACGGGATTTTCGGGCGCTTTTGCATAGCCTTGATAATAATTAGAAGTGGTCTTTGCAAAAAAACATCTACAGCAAATACCTTGTGAGGCCTTGTCAGTCATATCAAAGAAACCGTCTATTGTTCGCAAGGCGGAATCACCCACCATGGTTTCAGGAAGCCACCCGTTGCAATTGTCCGTATGGGTTATTCCAGTGAGATTGGCTGCAATATAAAAAAAGCTGTGTTCCATATCCAGCGTTTCACCTTGTTCGCTCATCTCTATCTCTCCTTATCAATCGTTTTGTTTCGATTTAGAACAGGAAAGACTATAAGTACGCCGGTTTCTTTTGAAAAGCTGCTTTGACTTCGTTAACCATAGAAAAAGGACAATTTATGCAACCGCCCCAATTTCCTGCTCTGCCGCTTTTTCAAGGCGCGTGCGATAGAAGTCAGCGAGGCGGGCGCGGGGGAAGGGGAGGGAGCCGTCGATGGGGACGAGGCGGCGGCTCTGGGGGTTGATGAAGACGTGGGTTTGCAGGAAATGGCCAGTGAGGGCGAGGCCTTTCAGGATTTCTCCGTCATCCCAGTTCGCCGCGCCGCACAGGAATGAGGGCAGGGGCAGGAGCTTGTCGATATAGGGTGCGGCGGCGGCGGCCGTCACGGCGCGGCCCGTGCGCGGGCTGATAAAGGAAAGGCCATCTTGTGCCCCCGTCACGGCGCAGCAGGACAGGTCGAGCCCGTAGCCAAGGGCCTTGAGCAAACCGATTTCCCACGCGATATAGGTCGGGGCCCACAGGCTGGCATCTGGTTGCGAGAAAAGCGCAAGCAGCGCATCGTAAAGCGAAGCCATAGGCTGACGTTCGGGCAGGCTGGCCTCGGTCACGGCGGCGGCACTGGCGATCAGTGCGAGGATTTCGGGGGTTCCCAGCCATGGCGCGGCGGTGGGGGAGAGCGGCTCGACGGCGAAATAGCCCAGATGCTCTGGCAGGCGGGCACGCCAGCGGACGGTGACATGATTGCCGGTTTGCAGGACGGGCCTTTGCTTGTGTCCCTGCCCCCCCGCGACCAGCGCAGCTGTGCGGCCATGCTCGGCGGTCAGCAACGTGACAATGGCCGATGTCTCCCCGTGCGGGAGGGCCGATAACACAAGTCCTTCGTCAGTCCATTCCATGGAATCGCTTCTAGCATTGTTTTGGTTTCCGAAAAATAAAGAAGTGGGCATGATGGGTTGCGTTGTTGCTATGGTTCTCCCCCCTGGCGGGGGGGGGGAAGCAAAATCTTAGGCTTACGAAGTAAGTCTTAGATTTTGCAAGAGTGGGGGTAATAACCAGCTGCGTCTTACCCCCTCGCCAGCAAAATCTAAGACTTACCAAGAGGCAAGCCTAAGATTTTCCATCCTCTCCCGCCAAGGGGAGAGGAAAAGCAAATCATAACTTGGCTTAAAGACAAGAGTCTAGTTTGCTTTCCTTTCCTTGTTGGGTGTAAACCGGACCAAGAACCGGAAAAAAAAGCAAAAGGAACCGGAAAATGAGCGTTTGGGCTACGGCGGCGTTGGCGTTGAGTATGTCGGCGGATGCGTTTGCCGTTTCAATCGGCAAGGGGGTGGTGCTGGATCGGCCTCGTCTGGGACAGGCGGCGCGAACAGGGCTGGTTTTCGGGCTGACGGAAGGCTGTGCGCCCGTTATCGGTTGGGCCCTTGGTTCCGTTGCGGCCTCGTTTATCGCAGCTTATGACCACTGGGTTGCCTTCGGGATTCTGCTTGTGATCGGCCTTCATATGATCGTCGAGGGCCTGCGGAACCAGAATTGCGAGGTCGAGTTGACCAAACCAAAGGATCAAAGCCTGCCTATGCTGATCCTGACCGCCATCGGTACGAGCATTGATTCCATGGCCGTTGGCGTGTCGCTGGCTTTTGCGGCGAGCAATATCTGGGTTGCCGCCGCCAGTATCGGGATGGCGACTTTTACTATGTCCACGCTTGGCATCATGATCGGGCGGTGCGTTGGCTGCCGTCTGGGCCGCTGGGCCGAGATTTGCGGCGGTGTGGGCCTCATCCTTATCGGTACCCGCATCTTGCTTGTTCATCTGGAATGGCTTTAGACGTTCTATACGGTGGGGAAGGGAAGCCTATCCATCCATAAAAAAGCCCCGATGGTACCATCGGGGCTTTTCAGCATCGGGAGGATGCAAAGGCTTGCTTCCTTGCTGTTACCTTCTGTCGCCCATCAGGCTAAGCAGGAATTGGAAGGCGTTGATGAAGTTCATATACAGGCTCAGCGCACCGATAACGGCCAGCTTGCTGTTGGCTTCTTGGCCCCAGTTTTCGCTGTACATCCGCTTGATGTTTTGGGTGTCATAGGCGGTCAGGCCTGTGAAGATGCCGACACCTGCGACAGAGATGACCCATTGCATCATGCCGGACCCCATGAACAGGTTGACCAGCGAGGCAATGAAGATGCCCATGACGCCCATCATGAGGAAGGCCCCCATGCTGGTAAGATCCTTCTTGGTCGTATAGCCCCAAAGAGCCATGGCCGAGAAGGTGGCGGCGGTGATAAAGAACACGCCCGCGATGCTTTGGGTGGTGAAGACCATGAAGATGGTGCTCATCGACAGGCCCATCAGGCTACAAAAAACCCAGAACATGGTTTTTGCCGTCGCCGCAGGCGCACTCATCAGCTTGAAGTTCATGAAGAACATGAACAGCAAAGGCGAGAACATGGCGGCATAGCCAAGGATTTTGTTGCCGAAGATCGCGGCACCGATGGGGGTATAGGCAACGAGCAGCGCGACAAGGCCGGTCACGGCAAGGCCGCCCGACATCGTTCCGAAAACGCGAACCATATGGGCGCGAAGGCCTTCGTCGAAGGTCACGCCTTGGGCGCGGGAAAGGCCGCTAGACGGGGTGAAGGGATTGACCATTTTTTTACCTCGTAAAGGTTGGATTGATAGAACCAATATGGGCCTGTTTTTGTCCTTTTCAAGTGAAATCGGTCAGTAAGAGGAAAAACAAAGGGTTAGGCCCGATTTCCTGAAAGCTCCGTTTTTTTGCCCTTTTTCCGCCCGTATTGTATGATGGAAGAAAGCTGGTAAGAGTAGGTCTTCTGTACGGGTCGTAATTCAGGGATTGTGAGTGTCACATACAAAAATCGTCATTCCGGCGAAAGCCGGAATCCAGACGCCGCGTGTCTACGCGGCATAAGACTCATCAAGCCGAACCGTTTGGCTTAAATGGAAGGTTGGGGACTGGATACCGGTTTTCGCCGGTATGACTTCTTTTATGTTTTATGGTGATGTATCCCATCCTTCATTTGCGGGACGTAGAGAAACTTCTTTTTTGTTTCCCTGACTTTTCTTTGGATTGTTCACATGATGCGTAGCGCGTTACGTTTTTTGCTTTGTTTTCTCCTGCTAGGTTTTGCGCCTGTTGCGGCACTAGCTGCGCCTATGCAATCCACGCCGCCTGCGCCTGCCAAAGCGGGCTTTTTGCCTGTCGTTGGCGAGATCGGCCAGCAGATTACCGAGCTTGTGACGGGTGAGCAGGGCCTTGAAATAGAGCCACAGGAAACCTTTGGCACTCGTGCGCTGGGTGTCATTCTTGATTCGATCAAACTGATCGGCAGCGAGTCGTCGAACTTTGTCAGCAACTTTGCCGCGCTCCCCGAATTGTCGTCATGGTTTATGAAACAGATCGAAGACCCCGCTTCCGCCTTGCGGTGGAGCGAGATTGGCAAGCTTTTGCTGTTGGTCGCGGGTGGTGCCTTTGCCGCTGGATGGATGGCGGATTTGTTGTTGACCCCGCTGCGCCGCCGCATCAATCGCAAGACCTTTACGTCACCGTGGGCCAAGACGGGCGGTATTGTGTCGTGGCTTCTCTTATCCTTTATTCCCGTCATTTTGTTTGTGGGCGCGGCCCTGATGATTATGACGGCCAACGATCCGTCTAAGCTGGCGCGGTTTATTGTGATGACGGTTGTTTACGCGCTGGCTTTGCTGCGTCTTGTGCGGGTTTTCTTGCGCCTTTTTCTGGCGCCGCGCGTTCCCTCTTTGCGGTTCTTGCCCTTGTCCACACCGGCGGCTATTTCGATTGAAAGCTGGGTGACGTGGTTTGGCGCGGTGATGATCTTTGGCTATTTCACCAAACAGATGGCCTCGGTGTTAAAGGTTCCGGCTTCGGCTATTTCCGGTTTTACCAGTTTGATCGCACTGATCGTTGTGGGCATGACCATCACGGTGATTGTGAAAAAGAAGTCCTTGATTTCCACCATGCTGCGCGGCGACTTGTCGGCGGCGCGGGCGCAGCATTCGCTTAAAGACAGCTTGCGTTTGTGGCTGGCTCGAAGCTGGCATGTGCTGGCGATTGCCTATCTGGTGATCGGCTATATCGTCACCATGCTGGGGGCGGCGGGCGGCTTTGCCAAGATGCAGCAAGGAACCGTGGGTACGCTTTTGTCGCTTGTATTCATGCGGCTTGGACTCTATTTCGCCGCCAAAATAAGCTATCAAAAGCGCGAGGGCGAGGTGTCGTCGGGCCTTTATCGCCCCGTTTTGCGTTTCATGGTGAGGGTTGCCATTTGGGGCGCGGGCGTGATGGGCGTGGCGGCCTCGTGGGGCGTTGATGTCGCGGCTGTCCTCGCAAGCCCGTGGGGCCAGCGTGTTTTAGGATCTCTGTTCACGATAGGCTCAACGCTGCTTCTTGTCGTCGTGGTTTATGAGATGTTGAACGCGACTATTGAGCGTAAGCTGAATAAGCGCGATTCAAGTGGCCGTGTGGTTCAAGCCAATTCGCGCGCGCGGACGTTGCTGCCGATGGCACAAAAAGCGGCGATCATGCTGCTGGCCGTGACCGTTGGGCTTGTGACGCTTTCAGAGCTAGGGGTCAATATCGCCCCGCTGCTGGCTGGTGCTGGTGTCTTGGGTGTTGCCGTTGGTTTTGGTTCGCAAACGCTGGTCAAAGACTTCCTGACGGGGCTTTCAATCATTCTTGAGGATAATATCGCCGTCGGTGACTGGGTGATTATCGGCGGGAATAAAGGCGTTGTCGAAAACCTTTCTATCCGCACCGTGCGGTTGCGCGATTTGAATGGCTCGCTGCATATCATCCCGTTCAGCGAGATTGGCACCATCACCAATGAGTCAAAACTTTTCGGTTTTGCCATGATGGATGTCGGGGTGGCGTATGACACAGACCTTGATAACGCGATTGACGTTATTCGCAAGACAGGCAACGCAATGCGCACCGAGCCATCGTTTAAGGATTTGATCCTTGAGGATATGGAGGTGCTGGGCGTCGAGGCTTTGGGGGATTCCGCCATCACGATCCGTGCACGGGTGAAGACGGAAGCCGGTAAACAAGGGCTTGTTCGACGCGCCTTCCTGCTCCGCGTCAAGAAAGCCTTTGATGTCGCGAAGATCGAAATTCCTTTCCCGACGGTTATGCAGGTTCAAAAAGGCGGGTAAGAGGTGAGAGAGGGCGTGTTACCCGTGCACCGCTTTTGCTAGATCACCAACGAAGGTCAGGGCGTCGTCGAGCATGGTGGCGGAGGGTTTGCCGTAGTCGTCCAGATGGGCGGAGATGCGTTTGACGATGGCACTGCCGATGATGACGCCGTCGGCTAGCGCGGCCATTTCCTGCGCTTGGGCAGGGGTGTTGACCCCGAAGCCGATGGCAATCGGAAGGTCCGACTGGGCACGGATTGCGTCGATGTTGGTTTTGACGTTGGCGGCCTCGGCACTCGCGCTGCCCGTAATCCCCGTGATGGAGACGTAGTAGAGAAAGCCGCTAGCATCCTTCAAGACGGTGGGCAGGCGTTCTGCGTCCGTCGTCGGGGTGACAAGGCGAATGACCCTCAGGCCCCTTGCGGCGGCGGGGACGCGGAACTCCTCATCCTCTTCGGGGGGCAGGTCGGGCACGATAAAGCCATCCACGCCTGCTTTTTGTGCGTCGTCCAGAAAGCGCATGGGCCCATAGCTATAGATCGGGTTGTAATAGCCCATCAGCACGATCGGCGTTTCATTGTCCTTGGTTCGAAAGTCGCGCACCATGTCCAAAATCTTGGCGAGCGTGATCCCCTCGCGCAGGGCTTGGTTGTTGGCGGCTTGAATGGCGGGGCCATCGGCCATCGGATCGCTGAACGGCACACCGATCTCGATGAGGTCCACGCCAGCGGCGGGCAGCTTTTCCAAAAGCAGGGGATAGGCCCCAAGGTTCGGATAGCCCGCCGTCGTGAAGGCGATGAAGGCCTTGCGGCCCTGTTCGCGCAGCTTGGTAAAACGGGCTTCGATGCGGTTTGGCTCGGCCATCAGATTTGGACTCCCAGTCTTTCGGCAACGGTGAAAATATCCTTGTCGCCGCGCCCCGACAGGTTCACGACCATCAGATGATCGCGGGGCAGGGAGGGCGCGATTTTGCCGACATAGGCCAGCGCGTGCGAGGGCTCCAGCGCGGGGATGATGCCCTCAAGCTTGCTGCACAACTGGAACGCGTCAAGGGCTTCGTCGTCGGTGACGGCGACATAGGATACGCGGCCATTATCGTGCAGCCACGCATGCTCTGGCCCCACACCGGGATAATCGAGGCCTGCGCTGATCGAATGGGCCTCTTGAATCTGGCCGTCTTCGTTTTGAAGGAAATAGCTGCGCATGCCGTGCAGGATTCCGGCGCGGCCTCCCGTCAAGGCGGCGGCGTGCATGCCTGTCGCGATACCGTGACCGGCGGCTTCCACCGCATGAATGGCGACAGAGGGATCATCAAGAAACTCGTGGAACAGGCCCATAGCATTCGATCCGCCGCCCACGCAGGCGACGAGCGAATCCGGTGTGCGCCCTTCGGCTTCCATCAATTGCTGGCGCGTTTCACGCCCGATGATGGATTGGAAATCGCGCACCATGGCGGGATAAGGATGAGGGCCCCCGACGGTGCCGATGATGTAATAGGTATCGTCGATATGGCTGACCCAGTCGCGCAGGGCCTCGTTCATCGCGTCTTTAAGCGAGCGAGAGCCGCTCTTGACGGGGCGGACCTCTGCGCCCAAAAGGCGCATGCGAAATACGTTGGGACGCTGACGCTCGATGTCCAGCTCGCCCATATACACGACGCAGGGCAGGTTGAAGAGCGCGGCAACGGTGGCCGTGGCCACGCCATGCTGGCCCGCGCCTGTCTCGGCAATGATGCGCTTTTTGCCCATGCGTTTGGCCAGCAAAATCTGGCCCATGCAATGGTTGATCTTGTGCGCGCCCGTATGGTTCAGCTCCTCGCGCTTGAGATAGATTTTCGCCCCGCCGAAATGCTCGGTCAGGCGCGGCGCATAGTAAAGCGGCGAGGGCCGCCCGACATAGTGCTTCAGGTAATCGTCAAGCTCAAGCTGAAAGGCCGGATCGGCCTTGGCCTCGTTATAGGCTTTCTCCAGCTCAAGGATCAGAGGCATCAGCGTTTCGGCTACATACCGCCCGCCATAGGGGCCAAAATGGCCCTTGTCATCGGGAACGGCGCGCAGCGAGGCGTTATCTTCATCGGTGTTTTGCATAAGGCTGTTTAGCAAAAGAAGGGGGCGGAATAAAGCAAAAGCGACTCGGGATGTTTGGTTGGAGAGGGGGATAAAGATGAGTCATTCCCGCGAAAGCGGGAATCTATCTGTTAAGGTTATCCCATTGGATCGGCATGGATTCCCCGCTTTCGCGGGAATGACTCGGTATTTGTAAGGGCCTTCCAGGTCTTAATAAGGCTATAGCCCCTCACCCCTTCCCAAGCCTTGTCAACGCCGCTCCGGCGTTTTTCAGGCCTTGGGCGACGTCTTCCTTGTCCGCGAAGGTATAGGCGCCATAGCTGATGACGGGCTCTAGTCCGGGGCCCCAGACCTTGGCCAGCGTGACATGCAACAGGCTGGCGATAGCCTCGCCTTTCAGCCACGCATTAGGGTTGTCGCAGCGGGGGAGCAGGACGCCGAACTCGTCGGGGGCCAGCTGGCCCACCACGTCGCTGCGGCGCACATGAGTTAGCAGGGCCTCGCCCACGGCCTGTAAAGCCGCCTGAGCCAGCGCGGCCCCGTGGCGGTCTTTAACGGCTTGAAGGTTCTCTATATCGAAGTAAAGGACGCTAGAGGTGTTGCCATAGCGTTCGTCAAGAGCCAGAAGCCGCGCAACTTCGCGGTTGAAATCGGGGCGGGTGAGGAGCGACGCGCCGGGCGTTTCATCATCCGGTTTTGATCGTTCCATGATTTTGAGGCGGGTTTCAAGCTCCTGTATCCGCACGCGGGCTAAAACCAGCTCCTCGCACAGGCCGCGCCAAACGTCGCGCTGATCCGCGCTGAGCGGCGCATCAGACAGAGAATCGGTTAACAGGTCAACGGGGCTGGACAAAGGGGGGCTCATTTCGAGGCAGGGCTTACACAATACTCTAGGCATTTCCTGAAAAAAACATTAACCTGCCTTTTTGCCACAAGAGGATTCACATGCCGCGCAAGACAGAGACCAAGACGGTCAAGAAAACCGTTTCCCCCGCCCAGCCCTTGGTCGGGATCATTATGGGAAGCCAGTCCGATTGGGCCACCATGGAAAACGCTGCCAACGTGCTGGAAAGCTTTGGTGTTGTTTACGAAAGCCTGATTGTGTCCGCGCATCGCACGCCCAAAAGGCTCTTTGAGTATGCCACAATGGCCGCCGAGCGCGGGATCAAGATCATCATCGCGGGCGCGGGCGGCGCGGCGCATCTGCCCGGCATGACGGCTTCGCTTACCGCGCTGCCTGTGCTCGGCGTGCCTGTAACGAGCCGCAGCCTTGATGGCCTCGATAGCTTGCTCTCGATTGCCCAGATGCCTGCGGGCGTGCCCGTCGGGACGCTGGCCGTCGGTACAGCGGGGGCGATCAACGCGGGGCTTCTGGCTGTGTCTATTCTGGCGTTACAGGATGACAGGCTCGCCGCGCTCTATGCCGAGTGGCGCGATGTTCAAACAGCCTCCGTCGCCAAGGCCCCCAAGGATGAGGAAGAAGCCAAGCCTGCCAAGAAGGCTGCGGTCAAGAAGAAGACGGCGAAGAAGTAATGCCAACGGCTCGATGAAAACACTCACGGCGTCATTGCGAGGAGGCCTTGGCCGACGAAGCAATCCAGTCCTCCTGCTTGAAACTTAGGGGCTGGATCGCCACAGCCCCTTCGGGGCTTCGCGATGACGGTAGTCGAGATGACGTATTTCGAGGAGCGCGATAGAGGAAAGATTCATGAGAACACTTCCAGCAGGATCGATGATCGGCATTTTGGGTGGCGGGCAACTGGCGCGGATGACGGCTCTTGCGGCGGCGCGGCTTGGGTTTCCGTGTCATGTCTTTTGCGCCTCGGCGGACGAGCCCGCTTTGGATGTCTGCGCTGCGCGGACCGTGGCGGCGTTCGATGATTGCGAGGCTTTGACTCGTTTTGCACAATCCGTCGCCGTTGTCACGCTGGAGTGGGAGAATGTGCCGCTTGAGGCTCTGGACATTATCGCCGCGATCACGCCCGTGCATCCTTCCGCCTCTGTGCTGCGTGTTGCGCAAGATCGCGGGCTGGAGAAACGCTTCGCCCGCGAGGTCGGGGTTGGGACCGCAGATTTTGCGATTGTCAAATCCGCCGAGGAATTGCAGTCCGCGATGGAGCGGTTCACGCTTCCCGCGATTTTGAAATCCACGCGCATGGGCTATGACGGGCGCGGGCAGGTGACGATCACGGCGGGCATGGATGCTGCCGACGCATGGGCCCAGATGGGCAGCGGCGAAGGCATTCTGGAAGCTTTCGTCGCGTTCGAGCAAGAAGTCTCCGTGATCGTGGCGCGTCGCGAGGATGGGGCCCTGACGGCCTATCCGCCCGTGCGCAATGTTCACCGCGATCATATTCTGGCCGAGACGCACGCGCCCGCCGCGCTTGATCCTGCTGTCCAAAAGGAAGCCACCGCGCTGGCCAGCCAACTGGCGATGCAGCTTCACGTCGTCGGGCTGTTGGCGGTAGAGCTGTTTGTTTTGAAAGAGCCCAACGCGAAAGGCCAGCGCGTGCTGATGAACGAGATCGCGCCGCGCCCGCATAATTCGGGGCACTGGACGATTGATGCCTGTCCTTGCAGCCAGTTCGAGATGCTGGTGCGTTGTGTCGCTGGCTTGCCATTGGGCAGCGCGGTGCCGCACAGCCAAGCTGTCATGCACAACATTCTCGGGCAGGATATCGCGAAGTGCCAAGGCTACATCGCCGATCCGTCCGCCTGCCTGCACCTCTATGGCAAAAAAGAATCCCGCACGGGCCGCAAAATGGGCCACGTCACTTTCCTGAAGGGAAAGTGGGATTAACCATAGAAGCAAGTTGACGTTTCTATATTTTCACGAAAAGATAATTCATCAGGTTTTGTAGGGGAGGGTTGTGTGATGATGAAGATTATAATGGACGGTGACAAGATTATTCCTGATGAGCGCGTTGATGATATTTGTGAGAGGATCAGCTGGCTGAAATGTGAGCGCCGGCGGGCTATTCATGCAAGGGGCACAGGGCAGGACCAGAGCAGAAGTCCGCTCCCCCTTCCAGAATTAGAGCGACTTATAGAAAAACCGGACACGGTTGTTTCTATCCAGACCAAGTTTTATCTACAGAAAAGCGGTTTTATGGATGTTCATGGTAATATCCCGAATGACGTTCGCGCCGTTTATTCTGCCGTGGCCTATGACGAGATTTTCTTGTCGGCAAGTTACAAAAGGACTTTAAAGCAGTTTTTCGAGACTGATCATGGGGCAATGGCTCCTCATGATCTGACAAAACTGATCAAGAGCTTTGGTGCCAGGCGGGCTGCCGATCGGGAAAAGTATCCAAACAACGAACTTATTTTGCTGGAGCGGCATAAAACGACGCTGCGTCCCGATCCTATGTATCCGTTCAGGGCTCAATGGGGAACGAAAGCGATCAAGGCGGATTTGCCCTTTATGCGCTTCCCCGGCCTTGGGACGTAAGTAACCGAGTTATGCGTTTCAATTCCTCTCCCCTAGCGGGAGAGGATGGAAAAACTTGGGCTTAGCGAAAGCTAAGTCCATAGTTTTTGCTGGCAAGGGGGTAAAAACTCTACGACGCCTTACCCCCACTCTTGCAAAATCTAAGACTTACTTCGTAAGCCTAAGATTTTGCTTTCTCCCCCGCCAGGGGGGAGAGCTATAGTGGTCAACGCAAGTCATTTTTTGGATTACGCAAGCCTACTCCCCCATCAGCCATTTGATGTCGTCTTGGGTGAGGGCGGCGGCGGCGGCGGGTTTGTCGCCGAACAGGGCGGCGGCTAGTTTGGCTTTGCGCTGCTGCATTTCAAGGATGCGCTCTTCCACCGTGCCTTCGGCGATCAGCTTGTAAACAAAGACATGCTTGTTTTGCCCGATGCGGTGGGCGCGGTCGGTGGCTTGATTTTCCACGGACGGATTCCACCACGGATCATAATGGATGACCGTATCGGCAGCGGTGAGGTTCAGGCCCGTGCCACCCGCTTTCAGGCTGATAAGGAAGAGGGGTACCTCGCCGTTTTGGAAGCGTTGGATCGGCGTCGCGCGGTCTTTGGTGGTGCCGCGCAGCTCGACAAAGGGGATGTCCAGTTCCTTGACTTCGCGCTTGATGATGTCGAGCATCGAGGTGAATTGCGAGAAGAGCAGAATCTTCCGTCCTTCCTCAATCAGTGTCGGCAGCATTTCTTTCAGCTCATCCAGCTTGGCGGAGGTATGAACCTTTCTGGCGGCCTCGATTTTGACAAGCTCGGGATCGCAGCAGGTCTGGCGCAGTTTAAGCAGCGCGTCGAGGATCACAATCTGGCTGCGCCCAAGGCCTTTGGCAGCAATCTCGTCGCGCACGCGGTCGCTCATCACATGGCGCACGGTTTCGTACAGATCGCGCTGGTCGTCGCCGAGTGTGACGCGGCGGATGATTTCGGTCTTGGGGGGCAGCTCTTTGGCGACTTCGGTTTTAAGGCGGCGCAGGATAAAGGGCCGCAGGCGACGCACCAGCAAATCCTTGCGGTCGCCGTCGCTGTTATTTTCAATCGGATTGCGATAGTGGCGGTTAAAGCTTTTATGATCGCCCAAAAGGCCGGGCATCAGGAAGGTGAAGATCGACCATGCCTCGCCAAGATGGTTTTCAACGGGCGTGCCGGTCAGGCATAGCCGCTGTGCCGCCTGAAGCGCGCAAGCGGCCTGCGTCATCTTAGCCGCTGGGTTCTTGATGGCTTGCGCCTCGTCAAGGATGACAAGCGACCATTTGATCGGGGCAAGTTGTTCCTTATCACGCGGCAAAAGGGGATAGGTTGTCAGCACGACATCGTACTTGCCCACATTTTTGAACTGGCTGGCCCTGTCTTTGCCATGGAGCGTCAGGATTTTGAGGGCAGGCGTAAAGCGCGCGGCTTCAGCTT
>JAQUHK010000059.1 GCA_028683655.1 Alphaproteobacteria bacterium | reverse complement strand
GCCGCATGACCGAGCCGAAAAAAAGCCCAACCAAAATCTCGACGCCCATCATGCGAATAAGCTCTGCCGGGCTGGCGGGCATGGCAGGTACCAAAGGCATCACGACAGGATAAACAAGGAAAGAGAGCGACAGCGCAAACATCATTCGAATGCGCGAAGAAACAAACGCCTCGCCAACACCCGGAAACATCATCATGCCCGAGCCAAGGCGCGAGAATACCATCATAAAAGCGAAAACATGGCCCGACAGGACGGAGGCGAGGTCGAGCTGCATGGGGTTACCCCCCCATACCGATTTGCACGATCCGATCGGTCAGGGACTTGGTAAAACCGCCCAGTGTCGCCATCATGAATGGGAAAAGCCAGATCGTGACGGCAAAGATGCAAACCATCTTGGGAATGAAGGCCAGTGTCATTTCCTGAATCTGGGTAATGGTCTGGACAAGCGAAATGAGCACGCCAACAACAAGGCCGACCAGCAAGACGGGGCCGGACACTTTCAGCATAACGATAATGGCCTCGCGGCAAATCTCGATAACTTCGGCTTCGTTCATGGGGCGACTGAGAATCGGGGCAAGAGAAAAGAACACAGAATCATACCCCACAAAGCCCGCCTTGTCTTCCCCCTTCGCAATCCCCTACTCCGGCTTAAACGGATTGTTCAGCGGATCGACGGGGTTGGCAGATTGCTCGACGGAGGGGCTTTTGGGTTTCCCTTCTTTATCCCCCTCCTGCTTCTCGCCGGACCGAGGCCCCTTGCCGGCCCCCTCCCCCTCTTCCGGTTTCCCGTGATCATCGGGCGCGAGAAGCCGCGAGGTTACATGGGTCATCAAGGCCTCGTCGCCGCTCTGCGGCATCTGTTTGCCAACCACCATGGCATGAGCCTCGCTCACCGCAAGACCAGCCCGCGCTGCGGCTTGCGCCGTCACGCCCCCGCCGCCCTGCTGGTCCACATGAGCCTGCGCCGCCGCATAAGCCTCAGCCCGCTGGGCGGCTTTCTCTTCGGGAAGCGCGGGGAAATGCGCCGACTGACGCTGCGCGGCAGCAGCCACCGGATCAAGATTACGCTCGCGCTCCCGCCCCGTCCGTGCGGACCGTTCCCCGCTTCGCGTTGTCGAGACAAGGCGGCTGAGTGTCTCGCGCCCCTGCTGCTCAAGGGCCAGTAACGTCTCGCCTGCTGTTCCCGCTTGTCCCACAGGTTGCGCGGGAGCTGCGCTCTCCGGCATAAAGCTCTGCGCTCCGATCCAGTCCATCACTTCTGAGGGAGCCGTGGACAGTCCCTTAAAGACCGCGTTGCTCAGCGCGAAAACACTCGCCGCGTAAAGAAGAGCCATGCCGGAGCGGAACAGCCAAAACCCGTCTCCTTGCGCCTGCAAAGCGGGAGCCAGCCACTGAAAGAACAGCATATTCAAAAACCCACCACCCAAAAGGAAGAGCAGCAACCCGCCCGCAAAAGCAAACAGGATCAGGCTAGGCCGAATAAAAAGCCCCAACCACAACCAATAGGCCCGCCTTGCCAGCGGTCCCGCCAGCCCGTCCCCCGCCGGATAAAGATGCCCCAGCGCGACAATTGGCAGCGAGAAGAGCGCGATCAGCACGGACAGCCCCCACCCGATCACCGCCATGCCAAACCGATAAAGCGGCACCAGCGGCACCAAGAACAGCAGGGCCACGCCCGCGACAATAAAAGCAAGTGCCCCCAGATAAAACCCGATCCCGATTCCGACCGTCGCCCCTTGTGCCAGCACCGGCCCCAGCATCCCGATGGCCCACGCGCCATAAGCCATAAATCGACGACCCAACTCGGCAAAGGTCTGAAGCGGCGATGTCAGATAGGACCTTCCCAGCAAAACCGAGGCAACCGCCCCACCCCTTTCCTCATCCGGCTGAGGCTGAATCGCAAAAACACCGAAAGCGCGGCTCCCCTTCGCCATCGTGCGCGAGAGCGTGTCATAAGCACTCTCGAAATCGGCATAGGTGTTCAAACTGTCCCGCGCATCCTGCTGGTCAGGCAACCCGAAGCCAGCCTGTTGCGGCGCATGGGAATAAAGCCAGCGGCGCGCCCGCTTCATCCCTTCGGATGCCTTGTCATAAATCAAGCCATAGGCTGAAAGCTGCGACCCCGTCAGATCGTGAAAAAACGCGCTCCCTGTCGCGGCAGCCAACCAATCCCTGAACGACAGCACGCTGTGCCCCAAAAGAGGCGCCTTCACCGAAGGCACCACCGAAGCAACGCTCTCCCCCAACATCATCTGAAGCCGCGCGACATCCAGTGGCAAAGCCCCCGCGACGATCCAGCCGCGATCCGCGTTCGCAGCATAGAGAGCCTGTCCCGATGCATATTTGGCCGTCGCCTGATCAACCTGCGTCTCGACCAGTTCCACCTGCTCCTTCAGCGAAGTCGTCAAATCGTAACTCGGGTCATAAAGCGTGCTATCGTCCGTCTCCGGCAACAGGAACGACGGGGCGACCTTCTCGGCCAAGGCGGCATTGCTCACACCAAGCCGCTGGGCAATCCCCTGACTCGTCTCGCCCACCGCTTTGCTTGAGACAAAACGATAGGCCCCGCACACCGCCGCGTCCGGCAGGAACGAGGTCGTGTAAAGCCACGTCGCCTGCCCCAGCTTGACAGAAGGCAGCTTCGCGGGCACGGCCATATCACCCGCCGCCTGAACAACCGGATCACTTTTATGCTGCGTGTAAAGTTGGCGATACATCGCACGGCACAGCTCGACCTCAAGCGATCCCGCCACAACCCGCGCCACATCAGGCGAAGCCGGAGCAACCGGAGTCGTCAGCCGTCCGCCCGACAAAGCCATCGTCTCGCGCCACGCTTCGCTCGCCAAAGACGAGCCCTTGACCGCCATCGCAACGACCATATGCTGGCCCATGCTCAGGCCGCTGCCGAACGGCACTAAAAGCGCGATACCGATCACAAAACGAAGGGGAGCCCAAAGCTGGTTCGTGCGCCGCCCGAACGGCACGCCCGAATGCGCCGTCTCGGCAATCATCGCCACAACCTGCCAGATCAGGAAAAAGCCGCCCAGCGTAAACATCGCGACAGTGTAAACACCAAGCCCCTCGCGGAAAGCCTGCGCCAGAGTCTCCAGTACGCCGCCAGAAACAGCCTCACCGCGTCCGAAAAGAAAAGAAAGCCACGCGCCGCCCCAATCACCGGCGGCAGTCGTATCAAAAAGACCGGTTTGTGCGCCCATGCAGCCAAAGCTCTCTTATACCGAGGTGCGGATAACTTCCTGATAGGCTGAAATGACCTTATCGCGGATCGAGGTGATGGTCTGCATCATGACCTCGGCATTGCTCACGGCCAGAATGACTTCCTGCAAATCGGCCTTACCGACCGCGCCCTTGGCCGCCATCTCTTCGCCGTGTTTCACACTGTCCACCGCATCGGACATAAAACCCTGAAGCGTATCGGCAAAGGAACCATCGGCTCCTTTCGCCACCCCCATGCCCTTGGCCAGCCCCGAAGCATCCGCCTGTTTATAGGCCGAAAGAGCGCTTGAAACATTCATCACCATGGCTGGTATCCTCCCCTAGTCTCGCTTATCTCAGAATCTCGATGGTCTTAAGAAGCATCGAGCGCGACGCTTCAATCACATTCAGGTTGGCATCGTACGACCGCTGCGACTCGCGCATATCCATGCTCTCCATAATCGGCTTGACGTTCGGCGTCAGTACATAGCCTTGCGCATCGGCCGCCGGATGCGACGGATCAAACTTTTTGATGAACTCGCTGTTATCCTTCTTGATCCCGTCAACTTCGACCTTGTAAACGCCCTGCGCCCGATCAAACTCGTTCTTGAACGTCACGACCTGCCGCTGATAAGGCTTTTCCCCCGGCGCGGACGGCGTTGTCGAGGCATTGGCAATATTCTCGGCCACGACCTTCATGCGTGTGGATTGCGCGCGAAGCCCCGACGCCGCAATGCCCATCACTGTTGAAAGATCAGAAGTCGCCATGGCCTATCACTTGTTCCCGATCGCTATACGAAACAGCGTCATGAATTTCTGGTAAATCGTCGTGTCGGCCTGATATTCCACAGCCGTCTGCGAGACTTCCATCATCTGTTGTTCCAGATCGACCGAATTGCCGGAAGGCACAACCTCGAAACTGCGCATCTTCTTGGTCGCCGCATTCGATCCGACCATCGCCGCAGGCACAATATGCGTGGCATCGGTCACACTCATCGTGTTGCTGGCTTTTTGCATCTCTTCGGCAAAACTCGTAAAAGGCACCAGCTCCTTGGCGCGATAGCCGGGTGTGTTGGCGTTCGCCACATTTTGCGCAAGCACAGCCGACTTCTGGCCAAGATACGACATCTTGTCCTTCATCAAGCTGAGGATACCGCCATCGGTAAGCGACATGCAGGACTCCTTGAAAGGGAAAGGCAGGCATTCAAAGACGGAGAGAGAATACACGTTTTCCCCCTCCGATAGATGATCGTTCCGCATATAGAATGTTTCTACCGAACAAGCAAAGAGCCTTTTCCTCTCCCCAGGAGGGAGAGGATAGAAAAACTTGGTCTTGCGCAGCAAGGCCTTAGTTTTTCTTGGTGAGGGGGAATGCGCTGCTGCATGTTCCCCCTCTCTTGCAAAATCTAAGACTTAGCCCCCGCTCACTCATCCTCTTGCCGAATCAAAGCGCAAAACGATACGCTGTCTTCCATGCGAACGGACAAAGACTACACCCCCGCCACTAAACCGGTCAAACCCCAAGGTCGGCAGAGCGTCGCCGTGGCCATCGAGTCGGATGGCTCGGCACCCGATTCGCCCGCGATCATCACGGCAGCAGGACGAGGCAAGCTGGCACAAGAGATTCTCGACGTCGCTTTTGCCAACGGAATCAAAGTCCGCGAGGATTGCGACTTGGCCGAGTTGCTCGTCCAGCTTGAACTTGATACACCCATACCCAGTGAAGCGATTCTCGTGGTGGCCGAAATTTTGGCCAAAGTCTATGAAGCCAACGAGACCGCTTCTTTCGCCACCTCCTCAAGGGACAAGCCATGACCGCCGCCCCTTCTCCAGCCGAAACGATGGCCGAGATTCAAACGCTCAGCACCTATTTCATGCAGGCGGAAGAAACCATCAAAAGCGGCGGCACCGTGGACATGAGCGGCATGGAAACCCAAGTTGGTGCCGTCTGTAAAAAAGTGCAAGACTCCCCTCCCGAGGCCCAGCGCGACTACCTCCCCGAACTGACCGCCCTGCTCAGCCGCCTTGATTCCTGTGAGCTGGCCATCCGTTCCATGCAGGTTGATCTTCCCGAACCAGAAAGAGAAGAACCCCATGCAAGGAGCTGATCTTGAAACAGTTTCATGGGCGCGCTTCGCGTTTGCCTCCATCACGGTTCTGGGCCTGATGGCCCTTTTGGCCTGGACCCTTAAATATGTCTCTGAGCGTGGCTGGCTCACCCCCAAAACAGCGGGAAGCCGCCTGTCCGTTCTGGCCACCCTGCCGCTCGACGCCCGCCGCAAACTGGTCATAGCCAAATGCGACGATCGCGAGTACCATCTTCTTCTTGGCCCGACGAGCGACCTTCTGCTGGCCGATAAACCCCACCTGCCGTCCCCTTCCTCCGATTCTTCAACCGGTTCCCCCGCTCCATGAAACGCTTTTTCTCCTTCGCCTTTCTCGCTGGCCTTGCCGCCTTTATCCTGTGCGCCCTGCCGTCCCCCGCGTTGGCTCAGGCCATCAATCTCGACCTTGGCCAAGGCCCGACGACCTCCGCCCGTCTCGTCCAGATCACCCTGCTGATCACCGTCCTGACGCTGGCCCCGTCCATCCTGATCATGGTGACCTGCTTCACCCGCGTGGTGGTGGTCCTGTCTTTCCTGCGTACGGCCATCGGCGTCCAGCAAACCCCGCCGAATATCGTGCTGATCAGCCTTGCGCTTTTCCTGACCTTCTTCGTGATGCAGCCCGCCTGCGAAAAAGCATGGGACGAAGGCGTCCGCCCCATGATCAACAACGAGATCGACGAAACCACAGCCTTTAACCGCAGCATCGAGCCGTTCCACGACTTCATGCTGCTGCACACACGGCAAAAGGACCTCGTCCTGTTCATGGACATGGCCAAGATCGAGCCGCCAAAGACAGCCCCAGCCGCCTCCCCCGAAAAAGGCAGTGGCAACGCCGCCCGGAACGCCAAGGAAGCCGGTGAAGTCCGCAATCAGGTCCCCTTGCGCGCCCTGATCCCCGCCTTCATGATCTCTGAACTGCGCCGCGCCTTTGAAATCGGCTTTCTGGTCTTTCTGCCGTTTCTTATCATCGACATGGTCATCGCCTCGCTGCTCATGTCCATGGGTATGATGATGCTCCCCCCGACCGTCATCTCCCTGCCCTTCAAAATCATCTTCTTCGTCCTCGTCGACGGCTGGTACCTGATCTCCGGCAGTCTTGTGCAAAGCTATGGTGGCGGTTAGAATAAGCCATTCGCATTTCAAAAGTTGGGGAGTCGTCTAAAAACCGAGTCATTCCCGCGAAAGCGGGAATCCACATCTTGGGGCCATCCCTTGGATTAAACAGGGCTCCCCGCCTTCGCGGGAATGACACCTTTTTTTAGACATTGACTCCACTTCTTCGAGTGCGATGGGCATACCTCCCTCTTTTTCCTCGCGTGATACCAACCCGTGGATGAAAAGACTTACAGGCCCCTATCGTCGTCGCGAGGAGCGCAGCGACGTGGCGATCCAGTCCCCAAGTTTCAAGCAGCAGGACTGGATTGCTTCGTCGGCCAAGGCCTCCTCGCAATGACGCCGTGGGGCAGTTCATTCACGGGTTGGTATAACGCTTTCCTAAGGGCTTTTCCATGACCACACTCAAACTCAGCGATCTGAACTTCGTCGATCTTTACGTCTGCCTTGAAGGTAATGGCGAGCCGCACTATCACCAACCCCAAACCACAACCAACAGCGGCAACGACATCGAGGTCGCCATCGAGTTCCGCGAAGTCGTCGCCAATCTGGCCGCCTTTCTGCGCACCAAATTCACGGACGACGAGATGGGCCTGACCTTCGATGGCGTGCGCATGCGTGCCGCCAAGGTCCGCACGGCGGGCGGCTTGCTCTGGGCTGCGCTCCGTAAAATCAATTCCATTCCGCCTGCGATCGAAAAGATCGGTTTCAATCCAGCCCTCGTCCCGCATCTGCGCAATCTGGGCAAACGGCACGGCCTCATCCTCCTCTGCGGCTCAACAGGTCAAGGCAAAACAACCACTTCCTGCTCGTTGCTCGCCGATTACCTCAACACGCTGGGCGGCGTCGCCTTCACCATCGAAGACCCCGTCGAATACGACCTTGAAGGCCGTCACAACGAAAACGGCTTCTGCTATCAAACCGAGGTCAAGGAAGACGACGAGTGGGGCCTCATGCTCAAGCGCAGCCTACGCTGGCACCCCCGCTATATCTTCGTCGGCGAACTCCGCACCCCCGAAGCCGCCAACCAGCTTCTGCGCGCCGCCACATCGGGCCACCTTGTCATCACCACGATGCACGCCGGTACGGTCGAGGAAGGCCTTGAAGGCCTTCTGCAACTGGCCGGGCAAGCCGTTGGGGACCGCGCCACCACCCTGCTGGCCACCGGTCTGACTGCCATCATCCACCAAACGATCCTGCCCCAAGGCCTGCAAGCCCAGTTCTACATCACCGAACCCCACAACCCGGCTTCCCCCTTCCGCAACGCCATCCGCGAAAAGCGCATCGGGCAAACGCGCACTTTCATGGATCAACAAGTCGGCCTCCTGATGCAGTCGGGCAAACTGTTCAGGGATTAAAAAAGCATATGGCATTTAGCATCTGGCATTTAGGGAGGGGCTTCCTAAATGCTAAAGGCTACACACAAAATGCTTCCCTTCTTCCCCCAACAAAAAAGGCCAGCTTCCGCTGACCTTGTCCTAACCGCTCTTTTTTCACTCAACTTCTGGCCGCCTGCACCTGCCCCCAAATGCAAAATGCCAGACGCTAAATGATTCTTCTGCTTCCCGCCCGCCCTCAGGACGCAATACGTCGTGAGAGTGTCAATAGCATAACCCGCCCCCCTTGTCAAGAACTTTTATGCTACCCTAACAAATAAAACCCTTTACTGCCCCTAAATGCTAAATGCCATATGCCAAATGCTCCCTGCCCCGCCCCCTACTTCGCCCTCGGATGCGCCGCCCGATAAGTCTGGGCCAGCTGGATCGACTCGATCTTCGTATAGAGCTGGGTCGTGGAAAGCGAACTATGCCCCAAAAGCTCCTGCAAACTCCGTAAGTCCGCCCCTGACGCGAGCAAATGCGTAGCAAAACTGTGCCGCAGCGCGTGAGGCGTCACGCTATCGGGCAGCCCCAAATCGCGCCGCACCCGCCGCAGTGCCCGTTGAGCGACCCCCGCATTCAGCACCTCGCCCCGAACCCCGACAAAAACCTGTTTCTGAGACGAAAGCGAAAATGGGCAAGCTTTCAAATAGGTTGCCACGCTTTCCTCAATGATCGGGAGAAGCGGCACGCTGCGCTGCTTGCTCCCCTTGCCCGTGACGACCAACCGCCCCTTGCCGAAATCACGCACCCGCAGTGCCAGAGCCTCACTGATACGAAGCCCCGCCCCATAGAGCAGCGTGAAGAGAGCCTGATCGCGTAGCCCGACCCAATCCTCCTGCGGCTCGTCCTTGGCCATCGCCACGAGGTCCAGAGCCTCCGCCTCGCTGACGGGCCTTGGCAGCCGCTTGGGTGTCTTGGGAGCCCGCAGCAAATCAATGGCGGGATTATGCAGCCGCCCCGTCCGGTCCAGCCAGCGAAAGAAACTCCGCAGCCCCGCCAAAGCCCGCGCCCGCGACGACGCCTGCGCCCCCTCACCCGCCAGATGCGCCAGCCATGCCCGAAAGTCAGTCAGCGAAACGTCCGCCAGCGCGGCCAGCTTGATCGAGCCGCCGCGATAAGCACTCAAGAATTTGAAAAAGCCCGCCAGATCGGTTTCATAGGCCGACACCGTATGCGCCGCCGCCCGCCGTTCTTGCGCAAGCCACTCCCGCCACTGCTGAACAGTAGCCTGAAGGTCGGGGGAAAGGGGGAGAAGAGAAGAAAGCATTTGGCATTTGGCATATAGCATTTGGAAGAAGGCTACCTCCCCTAAATGCCAAATGCAAAATGCTAAATGCTTTTCTTTACACCACCCTCCTTATACACCGCTCCACCACGCCGCCGAGGAACTCGACCTGTTCGGTGGCGAGGCCCGTGGCATAGTGCATGGCATCGCGGTGGCCGAGGGCGAGCATACCGTGGGGAAGACCGTCGCGGATCACAAGCCGGATCAAGGCTTGGGAGCGGACATGCTGGAACTTGTCGCCATAAATGTCTTCCTGCCCGACGCGCACTTCCTCAAGCACAAGATCGCGACCATTCAGCCAGCGATTCACAACCCCCGGCGCCACAACTTTCAGGCCGTTATAATCGCCTATATCCAGCCAGCCGCCTGCCTCAAGGAAAAAGCCGACGACTTCCTGATCGAGAAGCGAGGCGAACTCATGCCCGATCAAATGAATAAGGCCATCAAAGCCCTGCACATCCATCAAAGTCAAGGCGGCGGCGTTGATGCGGTTCACGCGCTGCAAGTTTTCCTGCATCAGGTCGATCAAATCCTCATGCTCGCCTTTCAGCGCGATGAAATCATCCTGAAGCCGCGCGACCATGTAACGCTGGAAATCGGGAATGCCTTCGCCCTGCCGCGATTCGGGCGGCACGATGTCTTCAAGAATATCGACATTCTCGGCAAAGAAATCGGGGTGGTCCAGAAGATAGGCGCGCACATCTTCAGCCGTTAAAGCGGCAAGCGGTGATAAGGGCCTGTCGGATGCGGAAGACATGCGCGTCTCTCCTTACACAGGGATGGTCTGTCCGGTCTTTTTCCAGTCTTCGACAAATTGGGCGAGGCCCTTGTCGGTGAGCGGATGACCGAAAAGCTGACGGATAACGGATGGCGGAATGGTGGCCACGTCGGCCCCCATCTTGGCGGCTTCCACGACATGCGTCGGGCTGCGAACCGAGGCAACGAGCACCTCCGTCCTGAACTTCGGATAGGCATTATAGATCGTGCAGATGTCGGCAATCAACTCCATACCGTTTTGTCCGATGTCATCAAGGCGACCGACGAACGGCGAAACGAACGTCGCACCCGCCTTGGCGGCGAGGATGGCTTGCGCCGCCGAAAAGCACAAGGTGACATTCACCATCGTGCCATCGTCGGACATGATCTTGCAGACCTTCAGGCCAGCGGGAGTCAGCGGCACCTTTACGGCGATATGCGGCGCGATCTTGGCCAAAGTCTTGGCTTCGGCCAGCATCGGCTCAAAATCCGTTGAAGCAACCTCTGCGCTGACGGGCCCATCGACGATCGACGCGATCTCGCGGATCAGTTCGATAAAATTGCTGTGGCCCGACTTGGCGACCAGCGACGGGTTGGTGGTCACGCCATCCAAAAGGCCCGTGGCGGCGAGCGACTTGATATCATCCAAATTGGCGGTATCGACAAAAAACTTCATGACCTTCAAAACTCCTTGATGCGATTCGATGAAAACTGGGGTAAGTCTAGCGAATGACAACTCCACATGCCAAGCCAAACACGAATAAAGCGCAAAAGACGGTTCGCGTCCTTTTGCCGCTTCCCGTCGGCTCTGGATATGACTACATCGTCCCGCCCGATCTTTCCATAAAAATCGGCAGCTTTGTTTCGGTTCCTTTTGGCAAGAAAGAAGTCCTCGGCATCGTCTGGGCCGAGGGAAGCGGCGAGGTTCCCGCCAGTAAACTCAAAGCCCTAAACCGACCTCTTGATCTTGAGCCTTTACCTGAAGTCACCCGCGCCTTTGTCGATTGGGTAGCGGGCTATACGCTGACCCCGCCGGGGTCGATCCTGAAAATGGTTCTGGGCGGCCAGCTTCGGCCCCTCAAAGACAAAGACAAGCTGGACTTCCCGCAGCCCGACCCAGCTCTTTTGACAGGCAACCTGACCGAAGAACAGACCCGAGCCGCCGAGGCTCTGTGCGCCGATGTGCAGGAAGCCGCCTATGCCGTCACGCTTTTGGATGGCGTGACTGGATCAGGCAAAACAGAAGTCTATGCGCAGGCCCTCGCGCAGTGCTTTAGGCAGGGGCGGCAAGCCCTTCTGCTCCTTCCCGAAATCGCGATGACGGCCGCGCTGCTGGGGCGACTGGAAAAACATTTTGGCGCGCCGCCGACGCTCTGGCATTCGGGCCTCACCGAAAAACAACGCCGCTTGAACTGGCACGCGATCAAACAGGGCAAGGCAAAGTTTATCCTCGGCGCACGCTCGGCCCTCTTCCTGCCCTATGCCGATCTAGGCCTGATCGTCGTGGATGAAGAACATGAAGGTGCCTACAAGCAAGAAGAAGGCGTGATCTATCACGGGCGCGATATGGCGGTGGTGCGCGCGCATCTGGGCAAAATCCCGCTGATCCTCGCCTCGGCCACGCCGTCGCTTGAAACCCATCACAATGTCAAGCAAGGCAAATACAAGCACCTGATCCTGCACAGCCGCTTTGGCGCGGCGAAGATGCCGCAGATCGAGCTTGTGGACCTACGCGCCGAAAAGATGTCGGCTCAAACCTTTATCAGTCAGCCTTTGTTCGATGCTTTAGAAAAAGCCCTCGCGGCAAAACAGCAAGCCATGCTGTTTTTGAACCGGCGCGGCTATGCGCCGCTCACGCTTTGCCGCGCTTGCGGCAATCGGCTGCAATGCCCGTCCTGCACCGCTTGGCTGATCGAACACAAGAAAACGAGCCGACTGCATTGTCACCAATGCGGCTATTCAACCAAGATCCCAAGCGCGTGTCCCGTCTGCAATGCCGAAGACAAGTTCGCGGCCTGTGGTCCGGGCATTGAGCGCATTGCCGAGGAAGTCGCCGCCCGCCTGCCCACCGCTCGCGCCGCGATCATGGCCAGCGACACGCTGGACAGCGCAAAAGGTGCCGCCGAGCTTGTGGAGCAAATGGACAACCACGCGATTGACATCCTGATCGGCACCCAGATCATGGCCAAGGGCTATCACTTCCCGCGCCTGACGCTGGTGGGCGTGATCGACGCGGACCTTGGCCTTGCCGGAGGCGACCCCCGCGCCGCCGAGCGCACCTTCCAGCTTTTGCAGCAGGTAGCGGGCCGCTCTGGCCGCGCCGAGGATGAAGGCACCGTCTTCCTGCAAACGACCCAGCCCGATCATCCCGTCATGCAAGCCCTCGCCAAGGGCCAGCGCGATGCCTTTATGCAAACCGAAATGCGTGAGCGGCAAGCCTTCCACCTGCCCCCCTTTGCGCGGCTTGCCAGCCTGACCATCTCTGGCGCGGATCGCACCCAAGTCGTCGTCGCCGCCCAGAAAATCGCCGCCGCCGCGCCGCAGACCGAGCGGATGCGCATCCTCGGCCCCGCGCCCGCGCCTTATGCGATCCTGCGCGGCAAAACCCGCTATCGCCTCACCATCCAAGCGGCGCGTAACGTGAACCTCTCCGCCGCCGTCGCCGCATGGCTCGCCCCCCTCTCCCTCCCCCGCACACTCAAGGTGCAGGTGGACATCGATCCCTACAGTTTTTTGTGAGCCTCTTTCACCAACGGCAACCGCGCCGCATGGCGGATATCAAGAATGTGAACCGTCTTATCCTGAACGGTGAAAATGATCCGATAGGAATCAAAAATCAGATGCCGCAGCTCAAGGCCGCCAAGACCATTTTCAAAAGCCACAGGACAGCGTTTGGGAAAAGCCTTCAGACTTTCACACGCTTTGCGCAACTGTTGCGCATAACGCGCCGCATTAACGGGCTCATCCTGCGCGATGTGCCTATAAATCACCTCAAGACTCCGAATGGCCGTGTCTTGCACAATCACGGCGTATTTCATTTACGCTTGCCCGTTTTCGGAGCTGCGGCCAGATACTTCGCCTCAAGCGCATCAAAGACCGTATCCATAGCCTGCCCACGTCCAGCGTGCATATCCTCAATCCCGCGCAACACGGCACGATAATCTTCAAGCTCAGCCAGATCGGACAACAAGGCTTGATAGGATTTGACATCCTGAACGACAAGCTCAGCCTTTCCATTCACCGTCAAAACAGAAGGACCCCCTGTTTTCTT
>JAQUHK010000058.1 GCA_028683655.1 Alphaproteobacteria bacterium | reverse complement strand
TAGCTTAGTCCATCGTCTCTCAGCAAAACCGCCTTGATCCGATCTGCCACACGCCGCTTCCCCTCGCCACGATGGCGGTACAGCAGCGTGTTCCTTTGTTCCGGCGTCAGCAGTGTTCCCATAAATAACTTGAATCACGCCCGCCTTAATAACCAATTAACGCCAACTCTTCAGGTGCGAGGGGTATATCTTAGTTTTACAGGATTCGTTGGTACTTATTTGCCTCATCACTTCAAAACCTCCTCCAGCCGCTCCACCAACGCGGCGCGTTTCTCGGAGGCGAGCTTGTCGAGGTTTTGTTGACGCCATCTGATAGCGGGGAGGGCGGCGGCGTTGGGGATAGATAGAAGTGCCCAATCGGGTTCGCCGCGTTCAAATGAAATCAGGAAGCGGCGGTGCTCTTGTGGCATTTGGCCAACGATGTTGGCAATCATTTCTTCACGCGTGGCAACAAGTTCATCGTGTGACACTGAGCTTTCCGTCATGCCTTCAAAGCCTCGTGTATATTCAAGCGCAATGTCCTTGCGTGTTGGCGCAAGAACCTCGGACATGGGGCGGTCATGGCTTAATAGATATACGATGAAGGCGCGGCGCAAGGCATCGTCAATGCCTTCTTTGGCTAAAAGTTCCCGCACGTCAAACAGGTCGCGTGGATGCTGACGATCCAGAGCGGCGACAAGCTTTCCGGCATAAAGATCGGCAAAGGATACAACGCGCATTTCGGCAAAGCCAAAGGCCTCTTCAACGGATTCGGAAACGGTGCGTAGTTCGGGTTCATAAACACACCCGCGCAAAACGGGCGTGACTTCGATTTTGATTTGAACGCCATCGGCGCGAATGAAAAGCTTTGTAATCGCTTTTTCAGTTTCGCTTTCGGTGACGTGTGCGCCATGAATGGCGGCGCGGATACGCTCTGCACTCCGTTTCATGGCGTTATTGATTGTTGAAAGAGATTTTTCTCGTGGTTCAACGGGGATATAGGTCAGGTCAATATCAACAGACAGGCGTGGCATATCGCGCATGAATAAATTGATTGCGGTGCCGCCTTTAAGGGCAAAACAACTCTCTTCACCGATGTGAGGAATAGCGCGCAGGAGAAGGGCGACTTGCCTGCGGTAAATATCAGCGAGAACCATCGAACATGTCCTTTGGGAGGGTTATTTGGTAGGTCGAGTCTAGCTTGCCGTCTTTAACCAAGACGCGCTTGCCAGAACCCAAATCTATCCGGCTCTTGTCAAGATGCTTGAGCCATGTGTGATTGTGACGATCTGCAAAGAAGAAGAAGAGCCGCTTAACCTTTACGCTTTGGCAATCGACCAGAAGCTTTTGAAGACGGTGGGGACTGAGGTTGGCGAGACCTTCGAACAGTTTATCGACTTGATGAAAGCTTTCGTGCTGGGGTAGTTCATCGAGTAATTGCAGCAGGGCTCTTTCTGGTGTGGAAAGGGTGAGAGGCCAGTCATTCCACTTCATGTTGGATAGACCATATGTGGAAGAAGATGCGCTGAAGAGGCGGCGGTCACTGTGGTATATAAACTCGTAAGGAAACGGTATTTTCTTTACCCAGCTTGGAAGCTTCTTGTTGCCATAAAGGTGAACTTCTTCTTTTTCACTTTGTGGCAAATAGTGTGCATAGCCTTGGAATTCTAAGGCAGTTCTTCCACCGACAACCAGTTTCTCATCCAGTGGGGCTGGCCTTTGGAGCGAAACAACAACCATCGGCCAGCTTAGATTTCCTTCTGGACGGCGATATACTCCTCGTGCGGGCTGTTCAAGCCAGCCCGATGAAACGTATTGGCTACGAAGTGCTGTTGAGTAGCCGTGGCGTTCAAACCAAGCCGCGTCTGCCAGAAGGCCTTCTGGCAGAAGTTTTTGTAGTTGGTTTAGCTTTCCGTGTCTTTGCGTAGTCACACTTAGCATAATAGCACATCTATAAACTAATTGCTAGTTTATAAAATACATGTTTTACTAAGCCTTAGTTGGTAAAACGAAGTTTATGTAAACCGCCGCAAAATGAAAAACGGGGTTCCATGGGGCAGGGCATCCCTTTGTCATGGGGTCTTGGGGAGCAGAAACGCTCCCCTAAGCGTGGATCAAACGGACGGACGTTTGGGCATGGGGCGGTACAGGAGGAGAGGCAAATCTCCAAGGCCTGTTCGAGGGTTCCAAGGGGAGCGAAGTCTCCTTGGGCGATGGGGTTGTGGGGAGAGCCGCAGTCTCCCCGCTGGGGTGCTCATGGGGCTGTTGGGGCGCACGGCAGTGACGGGACAACTGAACGGATGAGGCAACACAACCTTGGGGGTTTCGGTGGCAGCAGGGACGCTCCCCTGAATGGTGATGCAACGGCCAGACGGTTGCTCATGGTGCGGCGCGGGTACGCGGTCTAAGCACCAGAACCCAGAGGGATGCAACGGGAGAGCGGTCAGCGTCTCCCTTGCCAAGATCGGCGTTGTATTACAACACACATCTTGCGGTTCGCGTAAGCGGACAAGGTTAATGCAGATTGTTGTTTCTGGTTGTTCGCGTGAGCTGCGTCAATCAAGCGGCGAGAGAGAAGCACGGCTTGCCGTAGTCATCGGCTTTGGCGGTTGCTTGCAGAGGCCGTGCTGGTGAAATGGCAAAGTTGACCGCACCATTCGGCATCGCTGCAAAATCCATGGAAGCTGGCAACATGGGGTGTTGGCCGAGGGTTCTGGTTACAAGGCCAAGCTCTGTAAGTGCGGTGCAAATCTCTGGCTCGTTCAAAGTGTGAACGCGCATGATTGGGGGCTTGTGGCCAATGATCGGGAACAAGTCGCTGGCTCCAATAGGGCGCATAAACAGCTCGTCTTGGCTGGATCGGCATGATGCCTGAAGTACCTCACGGCCTGAGCCGTTAATCGGGATAATCGGGCTGCGGCGGCTGGTTAACGGCGAGTCATCTGCCGCGCCCCATTTTAGGATTCCTATTTCTTCCTGTCCGGCTTGAATGAGCGAGGTCAGAACGTCTTTCAGCTCGTCACCTTTCGGCAAGCTGCCGTTGCTTGTAATCTGGGCGCGGGTGACTGTTTCGCTGGTAAAGGTCGAGAACCCTTCCGTAAAACTAGCCGCAATCTTTTGTTTGCCGTTGTCGCTTTCCCAGCTGGTCAGGAAGATATTCGAAGCTGGGGTTCCATCAGCGGCAAACAGTCCTTGGGTTTCTATGGGTACTCTCCAACGGCTCTTCATGGATGGGGTAAGGTCGTCCAGTTCAATAACCGCGTCTCGGTTCGGTGTGCCGAGGTCTGCGCCAAAGTGGTTCAGCAGGCTTATCATCGTTGTGCTATGCGCCGAGAACTCACCTATACGGCCTCGTGGGATTGCACCAAAGAGTGGATGCGGCTGTTCAAGCATAAGGCGCATACGTTCTTGTTCGAAGAGCAAGCCAAGCTGAGTGCCGCTGTAACATGGCCTTCCGTTACGGTCTTTCAGAAGGGCTTTGATTTGTTCAGGCAGAAGGCACGTGTCTTCGCCATAGGTCGCGGCGTAATGGACAATGTCTTGTCCCTCACGCATCCCTATAACCGTGGGGAACTCGATAGCAACACCTATCGGCCTTGGGGCGCAATTCTCCCATGCAGCCAATAGGAACTGGGCTTGGATTTTGCCTGTGCAGACAGCGTGGAGAATGCCTTGCGCTCGTGCAGGGTCAAAATACGCGCCGTGGGTCTTGGCTTCATGGCGGATCGCATCTTCAAGGGATTTGCCGAGCAAGGCCAGATGCACGGGGTCGTGCGGATTCATGGTCACCACTGACAGTCGAAAGCCGCCTAATCTATGAGAAAGCGGCATATCACCCATCATTTACCCCGTCTTTTAGGGGGATTGTCAGATTTAGCCCAGAACAGGTCAAACTCTTGGGCATATTTCTCAACCAAGAACTTCGAGTGGATGCTCATAAACTCTTTTTTGTGGCTGGAGTCATTCAGCGACATGATGATGCAATCATCATAGATGTAGTAAGGAGCCATAACGGCATAGGATTTATCGAGGGTCCGATACTCGCAATAATCAAGCGGGGCTGTCACTTCGCCCTTAAGGGCAAGAACGCGCGCATCAAGATTTTCAATCCCACCCATACGCTGGATGTGTTCGCTGACAAAGTTATCGGCATAAGGCAGATAGCGTTCGTCACCAAAGTTAAACTGGCGTATGCGGCCACCGTCTTTAAGTGTCTCATAGATGTGGTCAAGAAGTTGGCGATAGCCTGCTTTACCGGAATAGATACGCATATTCTGCTTGCGTATCTTGACGCCTTCATCTTCCAGAAACTCGACGCCGTGTTTATCAAAGGCAGCCAGAATGCGCGTCAGTGTTTTTTCTTGGGGCTGCACAAGATCGGATTCTATCTTGCTAATCGTCACGCGTGTTGTCCCTGCCTTCTTGGCAAGGTCTTCGGCCTTCCACTCTAACAGGCCTCGTGCTGCGCGTATTTGACGTCCTGTAATCATGAACTATCCATATCATAAATAACATGGTTAATTCCACTCAAAAGTAAATCGGGTGCCGTAAAAAGAGGTGCAATTACGTACTTTGGCAAACAAGGGTGAACAATCTTTACCATAACAGCTCTATGCGTAAATATAAACAATACATAATGCATATTCAATCTTGATCCCGAAACGATTGTTTGCTATGGGTGAAGTCATAAGAAGTAGAAGTGTTGTTGAGTAACAGATTTAAAAGATTTTTGGAGAACGAACATGTTCTTGAACCAAGATCAAATCGCCGCACTTACAGGTAAGCAGCAACCAAGCGCACAACGTCGTGCGCTTAATCTCATGGGTATTACACACAAACTCAGACCCGATGGAACTTTGGTTGTTCTTGAACAACACGTTTGTCAGGAACTTGGCGGCGCGGTGGCTCCAACAAAAATTCAAACGCCTAAGGTAGCAGAACCAAACTGGAGTGCCATCTAATGTCCAGACAGCGCAAACCAGAAAACAAGGGATTACCAGCGCGGTGGCGTTTTGTTCACAACGCCTACTATTATCAGGTTCCGCCTGAATTGATGCCGCTATGGGAAGGCAGATACACATTCCGTCTGGGTAAGACACTTCAGGAAGCTTACAAAAGTTGGTCTGACAGATTGACCTCAACTGATAAGGCTAACAACATTGCGCAGCTTTTGGATCGCTACGCTTTGGATGTCGTGCCATTGAAGGCACCGAAAACGCAACGACACAATTTCGCAGAGATTAAGCGGCTTAGGGCTGTGTTCGGCAATTTGCCATTGGTGGCGATTAAGCCGCAACACATCTATCAATATGTTGATAAGCGAACAGGGAAGGTTGCAGCGCATCGTGAAATAGCGGTGCTCTCACATGCTTTCACCAAGGCCGTTCAGTGGGGCTATATCGACAAACATCCCTTTAAGGGCGAGGTGCGTTTGGGCGGCGAGAAGCCACGGACGCGTTATGTCGAGGATTGGGAAGTGGTCGAATGCCTTTCTTTGGCCTCCGTCCGCAATAGCGGCTCTGTTCTGGCCATTCAGGCCTATATCCGAATCAAGCTGCTTACGGGTTTGCGGCGCGGTGACCTCCTGCGTCTGTCGCTTGCACAAATCACCGATGACGGGATTGCCGTGTCGACTCATAAAACGGGCAAGCCCATTATCTACGAATGGTCACCGGAATTGAGGTTGGCTATCGACGAGGCCATCGAGGCAAGACCTAGCAAAAAGTCGCCGTGGTTGTTCTGCACCAAAAGGGGCGAGGGTTATCTGAATGAGAAGACGGGCGAAGCCTCAGGCTGGAATTCCATGTGGCAACGCTTCATGGTTCGGGTATTGGCTGAAACCAAGGTAACAGAGCGGTTCACGGAACATGATTTACGAGCCAAGTGCGCCAGTGACGCGGGGACTTTGGAACACGCAAAATCGCTATTAACGCATGCTGATAGTAGCCTGACACAACGGGTTTATCGCCGTAAGCCAGAGCGCGTTCAGCCTGCAAAATTGACATTTGAATAGTACAAGGGAGGTTGAATAGTACAACCGGTGAATCGGATCGCCTTGAAACCAAGGAAAACTGGTGCCCCCACACGGACTCGAACCGCGGACCTACTGATTACAAATCAGTTGCTCTACCAGCTGAGCTATAGGGGCTTTCTTGGGACTCAAGAGGGCTTTTTCATAGCCTACCTTTGCGCTCTTGTCATCTGTTTCTGGAAGCTTTAAGCATTAACCATGAAACTTTTTCAAAACATGGCCTTGGCCTGCCTTGTCCTGCTCGCTGCGTGCAGCGGTGCGGGGGGCGATGCGACCCTTAAAACGCGCTATGAGCTGCCGGAAACGCCGGGGGGGCGGCTGTGCCTGGTCCAGTGCCGTAGTGCACAGGCGCATTGCAGTGATGCCTGCCGGTTGGATGAGCGGGCTTGTGTGACCGAGGGGCAGTCGCAGGCCATCAAGGATTACGAGGCCTATGTCCGCGATCAGTTCAGGACCCGGGCCGAGGTCGATTTACGGCCCAGTGATTTTGAGCGCACGGAAAATTGTGAAGATAAAAGCTGCCACAGAAGCTGCCAGAAGAAATATGATTCCTGCTTCGTGGGGTGTGGCGGAAAGATCGAGAAAGAATCCTCGTGCCAGTTTTTCTGTTTTGATTAGGCTTAATAGAAACCCGAATAATGGGGTGCGTTCACCGTTATCGTTCTCCCCCCTGGCGGGGGAGAAAGCAAAATCTTAGGCTTACGCAGTAAGTCTTAGATTTTGCAAGAGTGGGGGTAGAAACCAGCAGCGTCTTACCCCCTTGTAAAAACTATGGACTTAGCTAACGCTAAGCCCAAGTTTTTACGTCCTCTCCCGCCGAGGGGAGAGGAACAGAAACCCACAACTCGGCTTAATAGAAGGGAGCGATAAAATGCTGGAAAAGACTCTGCCTCATCGGGGGCGTCAGACCAAAATCGTCGCTACGTTGGGGCCTGCCAGCTCGACCAAGGAACATATTCGCGCCCTGTTTGAGGCCGGAGCTGATGTCTTCCGCCTGAATTTCAGTCATGGCACGGCGGAAGATCATCGTGCTCGCATGGCTACGATTCGCGAGGTCGAGGCCGAGGTGGGACGGCCCATCGCCGTGCTGGCAGACTTACAGGGCCCTAAACTCCGGCTTGGCGTTTTTGAAGGGGGTGGCATTGATTTGGAGATGGGGCAGGGCCTGCGCCTTGACCTTCATCTTGCCCAAGGGAACGCGCACAACGCGCCGTTGCCACATCCCGAGATTTTCGCGGCTCTGCGTGAAGGCTGCGCCTTGCTTTTGGATGACGGCAAGGTCCGCCTGCGCGTGATCGAGGCGGGCGCAGATTATGCCCAGACGATTATCGAAGCGGGACGCAGGCTCTCGGATCGCAAGGGCGTGAACGTGCCCAATGCCGTCTTGCCGCTTTCCGCACTGACTGAAAAAGATCGCACCGATCTTCAAGTCGCCCTCGACCTCGGTGCAGACTGGATTGCGCTGTCTTTCGTGCAGAGGCCCGAGGACGTTGCCGAAGCACGCGCGCTCATCGGTGATCGCGCCGCGATTCTGGCGAAGCTGGAAAAACCCTCGGCGATTGACTCGCTCTTGCCGATTCTTGATCTGGCTGATGGTGTCATGGTCGCGCGTGGCGATCTGGGCGTTGAAATGCCGCCTGAAGATGTGCCCCGTACGCAAAAGCGAATCCTGCGGGCGGCGCATCGCTATGGCAAGCCGGTGATCGTGGCGACTCAGATGCTGGAATCGATGATCTCAAGCCCGACGCCTACCCGTGCGGAAGCGTCGGATGTGGCCGGAGCCGTTTACGAGGGCACGGATGCCGTGATGCTGTCGGCGGAAACGGCCAGCGGTGATTACCCGTGCGAGGCCGTGGCGATCATGGACCGCATCATTCGCCACACGCAGGAAGACCTGTTTGAAAACGGCGAAACACCCGACCGTCTGTTACTCCAGCACACCGGTGCGGATGCGATCACGGCGGCGGCGCGTCAGGTGGCCGAGACCATCGAAGCTTGCGCCATCATCACCTACACAACCTCTGGCTCCACAACATTGCGGGCCGCCCGTGAAAGACCTCAAGTCCCCATCATCTGCCTAACGCCTGTCTTGAAAACAGCGCGTCGTCTGGCCCTTTCCTATGGCGTTCACGCGGTTCATACGGAAGACGCGCAGGACTTCAAAGACATGGTGCGCAAAGCCGCCCGCGTCGCCAAACGCGATCAAATCGCCCAAATCGGGGACCGCGTCGTCATCACGGCGGGCGTTCCCTTCGGCACCCCCGGCAGCACCAACATCCTGCGCATTGCCGAGATCCGCGAAGAGGGCCCCGAGGGAGGATTCGTGCCCGATAGACTCCAGTAACCCGAATAATGGGTCGAGTTGCCCACAATAGCTCTCCCCCCTGGCGGGGGAGAAAGCAAAATCTTAGGCTTACGAAGTAAGTCTTAGATTTTGCAAGAAGGGGGGTAATAACCAGCCGTGTCTTACCCTTGCCAAGAAAAGCTAAGGCCTTGCTTAACGCAAGACCAAGCTTTTCTATCCTCTCCCGCCAGGGGAGAGGAACATCAAACCATAACTCAGGTTCCAGCAAAACAGGTCTGACCTCGGCCCTTTTTGTCCTGGGTGTTGGTTTGAAAAAAACCCTTTAGAATCAACGAATCGTCGTGAAAATGGGCTCTGTGACGCACGCGAAGCCTAATTCGGTACGCTTGTCGGTCTGTTCGGGAGTCTTTTTGGGCTAAGTCGTTGATGTATAAAAGAATTCTCAAAATCGAAGGCTGTAGCTAACCTATTGATTTAAAACGATTCTGTGAGTCATGCTTTTTGGCGAGGCCAAAATCCAGAAAGTTTGTGCAGTGGATTTTGCACGCACGAAAAAAGGCGCGGGGTTCGCGCCTTTTTCAAATTGTCTGTCAGCGAAGACTTAGCCCTGACGCGCCTTATAGCGGGGGTTCTTCTTGTTGATGACATAAACGCGGCCTTTGCGCTTGACGACTTTGCAATCCGCATCGCGCTTTTTAAGGGCCTTGAGAGAGTTCGCTACTTTCATGGTCTTGTTCCTGTCTTTAATCCGCTCACTGCGAGGCGTCCCGTCTTTTTGTACCGTGGGCAGACCAAAGCCAAAGACTCAGATGCCGCGCGGAAATCTCGCTTGAAAGAGGCCGCAACCTAGGCGTTTGCGCCCCCTTTGTCAAGGCGGGTCAGTGCCTCTGGAGCGACTTTTTATGAAAATCAAGTCGTTAACCATAAAAAGAGCCATGACCTGCCTGAATCTTAGCTCCTTTTTAACCACGGGAGCCGGATAGTTTGAGCAGGGAAACCACAGAGAATCGGGGTCTTGGCATGGTCAAAAGACGGTCGCGCTATGAGGAAATGGAGTTTCGGCATGAACGAAGCGGACGAGATCGCCGCACTGTCTCTCCATCTGTTTTCGGCGATGACGTGCCGTGGGACCCGCTGACTCAGGGTGCAGGCGCGGGGCGTCGCGAGCAGCGTTATGTGCGCAAGATCCGTCCCCAAAATCCGAATCAGGCTTCTTTGCTGGAGGCCATGGCTAAAGAAAATATGGTGGTCGCCACGGGCCCCGCCGGGACGGGCAAGACCTATCTGGCGATCAGCGCGGCGGTGGAAGCTTTGGAGGCGGGCAGGGTGGACCGGATCATCCTCTCGCGCCCCGCCATCGAATCGGGCGAGCATCTTGGCTTTTTGCCGGGCGACCTTCAGGAGAAGATGGCTCCTTATCTAAGGCCCCTTTATGATGCGCTGAACGACCGTATGGGCGTCAAGCGGCTTAAGCAGTGCCTTGCCGATGGCATCATCGAAATCGCGCCCATTGGCTTTATGCGCGGGCGCACCCTCAACAACGCCTTTGTCGTGATCGACGAGGCCCAGAACTGCACCTATGTCCAGCTTAAAATGTTGCTCACGCGCCTTGGTTGGCATTCCACCATGGTTCTGACGGGCGACCCTGATCAAAGCGACCTTCTGGGCGGCTTGTCGGGGCTTGCGGAAATAGCCCGTAAGCTCTCGGTCATACAGGGCGTTGCCGTGGTCCAGATGACGGATGAAGACATTGTCCGTCACCCGCTGGTCGCCAGTATGCTCAGCGTGCTGTAAGCCACAGTTTTTCGCGGCATTTCCTCATCTTACCGTATGTGCGTTTGGTCTCTTGACTTCGGGGCCATAGCCTCCTACCTTGCGCGCGGATTCGAGTAACTTTAATCAGGAGTGACCGGGGCCGATGTTCGGGCAGGATGATCGCGATAAGCTCGATGCGCTGACCAAGCGCATTGACGCGGCAAAAGAAGCGGTTGATCCCTCTTCCGAAAAAGGTCACAGTGCTCCTGAAGCGAAGAATCGGGGCGCGATCAGGGGAGCCTTGCTGGCCTCCGATCTTCTGGCCTCGATTGTTGGATTGGGTTTTTGCGGCTGGCTTGCCGACGAAAAGTTCGGAACGAGGCCGTGGTTGATGGTCGTGATGATCTTGGTTGGTTTTGGTGCCGGCCTTATGATTGTCATGCGTGCGCTTTCGGACAAACCGGATGAGGATTCCGACAAGGAACCTTCCGGAGAGAACAGGGGACAGTAAACATGGGCATGCACTCGCCGATTGAGCAATTTGTTGTACATGATATGACAGGGCCTCTTTTCGAGCTGGCCGGTCATCCGATTACGTTCAGCAATTTCGCCTTGGGTGCCGTCCTGATGGTTGTCTTTGGTCTGGCGTTTTTGTTCCTGCCGTTCCGCAGCCGCTCGGTCATTCCGGGGCGTTGGCAGGTTCTGGCGGAAAAAACAGTTGGCTTGGTCGAAGATACGCTTGTCGAAGCCGCTGGGCCCGACTCGCGCAAGTTCCTGCCCTTTATTTTCTCGATCTTTCTGTTCATTCTGCTGGGCAACTTTCTTGGACTCGTGCCCGGCATCTATACGGTGACGAGCCAGTTTGTGACCAACCTTCTTTTGGCACTGTCGGTGATCTTCACGGTCCTGTTCTTCGGCTTCAAGAAGTTTGGTTTTCATTTCTTCCATCTGTTCGTCCCCTCGGGCGTGCCGGGCTTTCTGGTGCCGATCATCTTCCCGATTGAGGTCGTTTCTTTCTTCATCCGTCCGTTCAGCCTTTCCCTTCGTCTTTTTGCCAACATGCTTGCGGGACATATCCTGCTGAAGGTGTTTGCGGGCATGACGGCGGCGATTGCGACATCGGGCTGGATCGCCACGGTCGGCATCCTGCCGCTCGTGCTGAACATCTTCATCGTGGGGTTCGAGGTTTTTGTGGCGTTGCTGCAAGCCTATATCTTCATGATCCTAAGTTCGGTTTACTTGCGCGACTCTCTTGAAATGCACTGAGACCTCGCGTAGGAAGACCGTAAGTTTAACCCCAACCAAACGCGTAAAAGCAAAGGAGTACGTTATGGATAATGAAGCTTTGAAATATATCGGTCTTGGCCTGACCATGCTGGGCGGCGGTATCGGTGCTGGCTATGGTATTAGCACTGTGTTCCAGTCGTGGCTGAACTCTATTGGCCGCAATCCTGCCGCTGCTGACAAGCTGGGCAAGGTCGGTTTCATCGGCTTCGCCGCGACCGAACTTGTTTTGCTGATGACCTTCGTTATCGCGATTCTGCTGATCTACGCTGCGTAAGTTTGATAAGAAAGTACGTACGATGAAAAAATACGGCCTCCAGCTTGCGGTTTTCTTTTTGCCTGCCCTGTATGCTTTGCCTGCCCTGGCGGCAGAAGAGCACGGTGGCAGCAAGACGTTGCCCCAGCTGGAGATCGGTACGTACCCGAATGTCATCTTCTGGATGGTCGCGTCGTTTGTCCTCTTCTTCCTGTTTATGCAGTTTGTCGGCATCCCCGGCTATTTGAAGACGACAGGCAAGCGTCGCGCCCTTTTGGAAGTTGATCTCGACTCCGCCCGCAAGGCGGGGGAAACGGCCAAAGACGTTGTCGTGGCCTATGAACAAAGCCTTTTGGAGGCCCGTCGCAAGGCCCACGAAACCGTTGGCGGTATCATCGCTGCGGTGACACAGGAATCGACGGAAGCCAAAGAAAAGCAGCAGCAAGAATTTTTCCATCGCATGACGGTGGCTCAAGCCAACTTGGCCGAGTCCAAGCAAAATGCGATGCGCGAAGTCCAACAAAACGTCAATGACCTCGTGATGGAGGTCGTCGCCAAGATGCTGGAAACAGGCATCGGCGGCAAAGCGGCTAAGGCGGTGAAGTAATGCACGAGACATCCCTGCTTAACGACACAATGTTCTGGTATGCCATTGGCGCGGGAATCTTTTTTGTCCTCGCCCTGATTGGCGGTCGCAAGCCGATGACAGGCTGGCTGGACAGCGAAATTGACAAGGTTCGTGCGGAACTTGACGAAGCCAAGCGGCTGCGCGCCGAAGCTGAAGCAACGCTCGCGGATTACAAGGCACGTCAACAGGACGCCGCCAAGGAAGCCGAAGCCATTATCAACGAAGCGCGTCTGGACGCCTCACGCCTGCGCAACGAAGCGGAAGCCGAGCTGCGCGACACGTTGGATCGTCACGAACAGCTTTTCATCGATCGTTTGAAGCTGGCGCAAGAAGATGCGCTGGACGAAGTCCGCAACTTTGTGATCGACGAAGTCTTGATCGAAGCGCGTGGCAAGATGATGAATATGGCCAAGGCTGGCGAAACAACGCCGCTTCTTGAAAAAATCATCGACGATTTGCCCAAGTTGCACAAGCGTAAGTCGGCTTAAGACCGGTGGGCCGATGAACGCTCCGTCCTCCACCAGCGTTCCTTCCTACGAGCCTATTTCAAGCCTAATCTCCCGTCTTGATCGCGCGTTGCCCGACGGGGAGGATGTGTCGGTCGGCCAGTTCCTGCCCTTGCTGGGCGTGCATGGCTTCATCTTCATCATTCTTGTTCTCGCACTCTTGAACATCGCCATCTTTATGTTGCCGGGGTTGTCGATCCTTTTCGGCCTGCCCATGATAATCATGGCGGTACAGCTGCTGATCGGTTTGCGCGCCCCTGTTTTTCCAGTGCTTGTGCGCCGCCAGAAAGTCCGTTTGCCTGTGCTGCATCGTGGCCTGAACTGGGCCGCCGAGAAAATGAAGGTGATCGAACGCGCTGTTCGTCCTCGCTGGCTCCCTTTGACC
>JAQUHK010000184.1 GCA_028683655.1 Alphaproteobacteria bacterium | reverse complement strand
TCCGCAAGGTGGCACGAGAGATCTCCCGAGAGCAGTGGGGAAAGATCAAAATTACAAACAAGATCGTCAGCGCCATCGTTCAGCATGGCGCTTTCGGAGAGGAGACCTACTAATGACTACGAAGCCTATCAACTGGAATGAGGCTCCGGACTTTGACCTTCAGGTCTGGAACCGCCTCACGTCGAACTTCTGGCTTCCGGAGAAGATCCCGGTAAGCAACGACATTCGCAAGTGGAGTTTGATGAGCGACGATGAGAAGTTGGCAACCCGCAAGGTGTTCGTCGGCCTCACGCTGCTCGACACGATTCAGGGAACCATTGGCGCAGTGTCGATGATGAAGGATGCTGATGGCCCGCACGAGGAGGCGGTTCTCACGAACATCGCCTTCATGGAGGCTTTTTCTGGCGATACCGAATTGCTCACCCCGGCAGGGTGGAAGAGGATTGACGAAGTGCGAGAGGAGGACTTGGTGGCTCAGTATGACCCGGAGAGAAACGAAACAGCCTTCGTCAATCCGACTGTTATCCCCCCTCACTTCTCTGAGGAGGTCTACGAGATCGCCTCCAACAATGGGAACGCACGCCAGGTCGTGTCCGGTGGTCACCGGGTATACCTAGAAGAGAAGGTGAAGAAGAGCAACTCCTGCAAGGACTGGACCCACACGGTAGTTGAGGCTCGTGAACTCGCAGACATCAACCTCAACTCCGCACACCGACGATTCCGCAGTGCCGCACCGGCTCCCTTAGGAGAGGGGATGACTGACACAGACAGGCTTCTCCTTGCGATCAACGCTGACGGAACGATCCGAGGCGATCGCTACACGGGCGGCAGGGTCGGAACGATCCCGGTATCCTTCACCCTGAAGAAGGAGCGTAAGATCGAAAGGCTCAAGAAACTTTCTGAGTCTGTTGGTTGGGACCTGACGGAGGACATCGGGTCCGAAAGTCGAGGCACCTTCTATCTCTCGTTGCCCCTGGAGTTTGCTGGAGATCGAAGCAAGAGGATGTCCCAGTGGTGGAGCCTAGAGACGAAGTCGTCCAACTGGTGCCGGGAGTTTGTTGAGGAGTCCGGCCTCTGGGATGGACACACCCTCAAGGGAGGAGAGGGAGTAACCTTCTACACCACAAGGAAGGAGGACAGCGACTTCTTCGTTGCAGCAGCAACGCTGGCTGGCTACAGAAGTCGAACCGTCGTCCGGGTTGACGAACGGTCGAGCACTTACAAGGACTCATACGTCACCAACGTGACCTACCAAAAGGACACTGTTGGCGGACAGTCGATGAGGGTACGAGAGGCCGATCCCCAGATGGTCTATTGCGTCCAGGTCCCGTCCACCTTCCTCGTCACCCGCAACGGCGAGTCCCCAGTCATCTCCGGCAACTGCGTCCACGCCAAGTCCTACTCCAACATCTTCATGACTCTCTGCAGCACCGAGGAGATCAACGAGACCTTCTGGTGGGCGGAGTCCAGCGACATCCTTCAGCGCAAGGCAGAAGTGATTCTGCGCAATTACCAGGAGACCGTGGCCGACCCGCAGGAGGATGCAGCGTACCGCAAGGCCGCTTCTGTGATGCTAGAGTCGTTCATGTTCTACTCTGGCTTCTACCTCCCCTTCAAGTTCGCCTCTCAGGGCAAACTCACCAACACCGCCGACATCATCCGCCTCATCCTGCGTGACGAGGGGGTCCACGGATTCTATATCGGAGCCAAGTTCCAGCAGCACCGAGCGGCTCTTTCTCAGGCTCAGCGTGAGGATCTGGACTACTGGGTCCATAGCACCCTGCGCTACCTCTACGAGATGGAATGCAAGTACGCAGAAGAGATCTATGACCCGCTCGGGTGGACGGAGAACGTCAAGGTCTACCTCCGGTACAACGCCAACAAGACGATGCACAACTTGGGGTACGACGAGATCTTCCCGGACAACTCCACGCGGGTCGAGCCTGCCATCCTCTCGTCTATGACGGTGGATGCCAATGAGACCCACGACTTCTTCTCTGGGGCTGGCTCGTCGTACGTCATGGCTAAGGTCGAAGAGACTGATGACGATGACTGGTCTTAAGAAGTATATGGCAGCGGGAATGACTTCCTAGAAAGGATAATATGCAGTACAGCATCTCGACTGAAGGAGAACTCCTCTACATCCAGTGGAACAAGAAGGCTCCCTCTGTCGAGAGGGATATGCACCAAATGGGAGGTGCCTGGCAGGACTTTAACTGTTATCGGTTCCCTCTTGACGAGGTGAACGCCAAGAAGGTACTTCGCTACGCAAAGCAGAACGGGAGTCTCTCCCTGTCCCCTGGGGCCAAAGAGACCATCAAGGATATGATCGAGACCGCTCGTAGAGCCGAGAGGCTGACCCGTGGAGACGCGGACGCAGAGATCCCGAAACTACTCCTTGATGTGGCCCCAGGGACCGCCAAGGCTCTCCGGCCTTACCAGAGAGCCGCCGTGGAGTTTATGAGCCACAATGAGGCAACCCTTCTCGCTGATGACCCCGGCTCCGGAAAGACCCTTCAGACGATAGCCAGCCTTATTGCGGCTGACGTTCGCGGAGACATCCTCGTCATGGCCCCCTCGATCGCTGTTCAGGTCGCCTGGCCTGCTGAGATCGCTCGTTGGTCCCCCAACGACGAGGTCCTGCGGGTCTCTGGGACGAGGAAGGCTCGTGAGGCAGAATTGGCGAAGTTGACGAAAGCATCTAAGGCTCCTCGTCGCTGGGTTCTGTGCAATATCGAAATGGCCAAGACCAAGTATCACCAGCAGGTCGTCATCGACGGCAAGGTCCGCAAAAACTTCTATAAGCACGTCTACCCGGAACTGTTCTACCTCAACAAGGACCAGAAGAAGATCCGGGAGTGGGACGCAATAATCGTGGACGAGTCTCACCGAGCACTCATTACCAAGAAGTCGAGACCGTCAGATCAGACTCAGACTCGTTGCGGAATGGGAAAACTCAGGCTTAAGGAAGGAGGCAAGCGGATCGCCATTTCCGGCACCCCGTTCCGAGGCAAGCCAGAGAACCTGTGGGGAACCCTCAACTGGCTCTTTCCGGAGCAGTACACCTCGTTCTGGAACTGGGTCAGCCGGTGGTTCGAGACCAACTCAGGGTTCTTCGGAGGGACCGAG
>JAQUHK010000183.1 GCA_028683655.1 Alphaproteobacteria bacterium | reverse complement strand
AGCAACTTTTTGGTCGTTGCATCAAGATCAGAGGCGAACTGCGAGAAAGATTCCATCTCACGGAACTGGGCGAGATCAAGCTTGATCGAACCGGCGACCTGCTTCATTGCCTTGATCTGGGCAGCCGAACCAACACGGCTGACCGACAGGCCAACGTTAATGGCCGGACGTACGCCCTTATAGAACAGAGCTGTTTCAAGGAAGATCTGGCCGTCCGTGATCGAAATCACGTTCGTGGGGATATAGGCCGACACGTCGCCCGCTTGCGTTTCAATGATCGGCAGAGCCGTCAGCGAACCGCCACCGAGCTTGTCATTCATCTTCGCCGCACGCTCCAGAAGGCGCGAGTGAAGATAGAAAACGTCGCCCGGATAAGCTTCGCGACCTGGCGGACGACGAAGCAGCAGGGACATCTGGCGATAAGCCACGGCCTGCTTGGACAAATCATCATAAACGATCAGCGCATGCTTGCCATTGTCGCGGAAGAACTCGCCCATGGCGCAGCCCGTGTATGGGGCAATGAACTGAAGCGGCGCAGGCTCGGAAGCCGTGGCGGCCACGACGATGGAGTATTCCATCGCGCCCGCGTCTTCCAAGGTCTTGACGATCTGGGCAACCGTCGAACGCTTTTGGCCGATGGCGACATAGATGCAGAAAAGCTTTTTCTTTTCGTCTTTGCCTTCGTTGATCGTCTTTTGGTTGATGAAGGCATCAAGAACGACAGCGGTCTTGCCAGTCTGGCGGTCGCCGATGATCAGTTCGCGCTGGCCACGGCCAATCGGAACGAGCGAATCGATGGCCTTCAGGCCCGTTTGCATCGGCTCTGTCACCGACTGGCGGGGAATGATGCCCGGCGCCTTGACTTCCATACGCATCATCTTGACGTTCTTGAGCGGACCCTTGCCGTCAATCGGGTTGCCAAGCGCGTCGACAACGCGACCCAGCAAGCCCTCGCCCACCGGAACTTCCACAATGGCATCGGTGCGCTTGACAATGTCGCCTTCACGAATGCTGCGGTCATCACCGAAGATAACGACGCCGACGCAATCAGTTTCGAGGTTCAGGGCCATGCCCTTCACGCCGTTCTGGAACTCGACCATTTCACCGGCGCGGACGTTGGTCAGCCCATAAACAAGGGCCACACCGTCACCGATGGAGAGAACCTGTCCCACCTCGGCCATCTCGGTCGAAATGCCGAGATCCATGATCTGCTTCTTTAAGACCGAGGAAATTTCCGATGCGCGAATATCCATTACGCTGCCTCCTGTTGTGATTTTAACTGACGCTCCAGACGCGCCAACTTTCCTTTAATAGACGCGTCGATCAGACGCGAATCGAGTGTGACGACGAGCCCGCCAATCAGCGTGTCGTCTTCTTCAACGACCAGCTTGACGGTGCCCTTCATCATCTTGCCGAGCTGTTCAGCCAGATGCTTTTCCTGAGTCTTCGTCATGGCCTTGGCCACCGTAATGCGGGCCGTGTATTCGCCGCGCCTTTTCGCCAGATCGGCTTGGAAGGCTTCGATCATCAGGCCAAGCTGGGCCAAGCGGCGATTGCGCGCGACCAGAAGAAGGAAGGACGAGGTCAGTTCGTTCATTTTGACGGCGGCAACCAGAGCCCGAATCGTCTTGAAGATCGCCGAGCTTGGCAGGCGCGGATGCGTCGCCAGCACGCGATATTCGGGATGAGCCGCAATAGCGTCGTGCAGAGCCGCCAGATCGGCCGCTACGGCATCGATAGCCTTCTTTTCATGGGCCAGATCATATAAGGCGGAGGCATAACGCCGCGCCAAAATAGCATGATCTCCGGCCAAAATCTTGGGCATTTGGGTATCAGACACGTCTTATCTCCCAGATTCGCATCAGGCAGTTCTAAACTTGTCAGGGGAGATAGCAGATGGGGCGGCGGGTTGCAAGGAGAGAAAAAGGGGAGAAAGCATTTGGCATGTGGCATTTAGCATTTAGCGGGCTTTCCCTTCCCCAAATGCTAAATGCCAGATGCAAAATGCTTCTTCTTCGCTGCCTGCACCTTCTTGACTATGGGGCATGCGGGCTTGTGCGCCCCTTCCAGATAGCCAAGACTCATCAGGAACTCGCCCACAATCTCGCCGCCCGTAAAGAAAAAGGTTTTCTTGAACAGCTTGACCCACGAGTCTTTCGGGCTGGGATGATGGGAATCTAGCCACGCGGCAAAGCTGCCCGCCTCTTGCCGAAGGCTCTGGATGATTTTGGCGTTATGGATGATGGCCTCGATCTTGCGGCGATTGCGGATGATGGAGGCATCGGCCAGAAGGCGGGTGACCTCTTTTTCGCCATAGGCGGCGACTTGATCGACATCAAACCCGTCGAAAGCGGCGCGAAGGGCCGCCCGCTTCTTCAAGGTCGTCTCCCACGACAGACCAGCTTGCATGATCTCTAACGCCAGCCGTTCGAACAAAACCGCCTCATCGCGCGAGGGAAACCCATACTCCGTATCGTGATACGACGCATGAACGGGATGCCCCTTGGCCATTTCGCAGTAATCGACCATGGGCTCGCTCGCCCCCCCTAAACCCGAACCAAATGCACGTCGATGACGGGTTTTTTGCCTTGGGTTTCGTGGAGGTGGCGGCGCAGGATTTTCATGACGGCCTGCTTCATCGCCTTGTCGTCCAGAAGGGTTGAGCGCGGCATTTGCTCGACCTCGTCCAAAACGGCATTAGCAATGTCGTCGCGCAAAACGGAGAGGCTTTTTTCATCGTCAACACCAAGAAGCGTGACTTGCGGCTCGCTGGCCACCATGCCGCGATGGTCAAGGGCCAGCGTGACAACTGCCGCGCCGTTAAAGCCCATCTTGCGGCGGTGTTTGGTGACGGTTTGATCCAAGGGGCGCAGGTTCTTGCCATCAAGACCCCAGCGACCCGTTTGAACCTCGCCCACCACCTCATGCAGGCCCGGCCCCAAGCGGATGATCTGGCCGTTTTGAGGGATCAGCGCGTCGTCGATCCCGACCTCTTTGACAAGGGCGGCGTGCTCGGTCTGGTGCATCAACTCACCATGGACGCAGACGACGAACTTGGGATGCACCCATTTATAGAAGGTCGCCATATCGGCGCGCGAGGCGTGGCCGGAGGCATGGATCAGCGTATCATCGCGCAG
>JAQUHK010000182.1 GCA_028683655.1 Alphaproteobacteria bacterium | reverse complement strand
AATCTGGATGCCATCACGCATACTTTTTTTGCGACCTTGCACGTGTTGTTCCAGCCGGCAGACATCATCCACTACCATGGCGTGGGACCTTCGACGCTAGCTTTCATCCCGCGGTTGTTCCGCATCCATCCGAAAGTGGTGACGACGTTCCACAGCCGCGATCGTTTCCATGCCAAATGGGGCCTGTTCGCGAAATTGTATCTTGCGCTGGGCGAATGGACATCGGTGGTTTTTCCGCATGCTACGATTGCGGCTTCGCATGCTATCCAATTGTTCGCGCGGCTCAAATTCAAGCGCCATGTCTGGTACATCCCGAATGGAGTGGAGATTCCCGAACATCATCCAGGCAGCGCGGCGTTGGGAAAACTGGGATTGGAACCCAACGGATATTTTTATACTTTGTGCCGGATGGTGCCGCATAAGGCTTTGGAGGATGCGATTGTGGCTTTCAAGGGTGTGGAGACGGATAAGAAGTTGGCTATCATTGGCTTCGCTGGGGAGAATCGGGTCGAGAAGGGCTATCTGCAGAAACTTGAGAAGCTGGCGAAGAACGATGGGCGTATCATTTTCATGGGTAAGCGGGTCGGTTCTGAGCTGCATCAGCTGATGGCGAACGCTTACGTGATGATCCATCCCTCGCGTAGTGAGGGCTTGTCGGTTTCTGTGCTCGAAGCCATGTCTTATGGCAAGTTGGTCGTAATGAGTGATATACCTGAGAATTTAGAACTCATCGACCATTCCGGAATCTCGTTCAAGCTCGGCGATGTGGAGAATTTGAGAGATGTTTTGCAGTGGCTTGTGGCGGATCCGGAAATCGTGGCGGAACGTGGCGCGCGAGCCAAAAGAATCGTGGCACAACTTTATTCTTGGGATTCAGTGGTCCATCGGACTGAAGCTTTATATTCATCACTCCAACCTTATGCAGCTGAAGCGCGCGCTCACGCAGTTACGGACTAAACACGAAACGTTAGAGGCCAACCGGCGTAAATTGCAGGAGGCCGGCACGACGGCCCAGCGTTTGGCTAAGCAAGCGATTTTTTCGTTCCATCGTGCGGATGAGGCGAAAGGTTTGGAGCAACTGGCTGAAGCACGGGAAAAGTTGCTGGCTGGCAAGAAGCTGATCGCGCATGACCCGCGTCTGATGGGCGAGGGTGTGTGGCGCGCGGCTTTGGAGGAATTCTGCGAAGCGAGTTTTTTCGCCAAGAGCGTGACGGGGGATGACCTTTTTCCTCCGCAGGACATCACGGAGGATACGGATATCTTGCTCGGCGCTTTATCTGATCTGGTCGGCGAGATGGTACGCGTGGCAGTGAATGCCGCGATCGAACGCGACAAGGCGAAGGTCGAAGGGATTTATGAGCAAGCTGTTTTGTTGGTGGAGTTCATTCTATCCATGGATTTGACCGGCGGGTTGAGAAGTAAAGCGGATCAAGCGCGGCAACATCTGCGCCGTATGGAGGAAATCCGTTACGATTTATCCAAGCAATAGACGGTACTCTCCACTTCAGCACCTTTTATGCCAGCTTCCATCGCCGCCATCGTCGCCGCTTACAATGAAGAGCCTACTATCGGGCCGATCATCGAGACTTTGGCTAAGTCGCAGCTTTTTCGGGACGTGGTAGTGATCAGCGACGGTTCTACGGACCGCACGGCCGAGCGGGCGCGAGAAGCGGGTGCCTCTTTGGTCCATCAATTACCTTGGAAGCATGGGAAGGGCGCGGCGATGCTGCATGGATTGGCGCATACGGACGCGGACATAATATTTTTCCTGGATGCCGATCTCAAAGGTCTGACGCGCGAACACCTGGAACGGATTCTTAAACCGGTATTGGAGGGGAAAATGGCGATGTGTGTTGGCATCAGGGATCGGGGTACATTAGGCACGAAGCTGGCTAAGCATCTGCCTTTAATTGGCGGAGAGAGGGCTTTGACGAGGCGGGTGGTAGAGGATTTGCCGGATCGATATGTGCAAGGTTTTATGGTCGAGTCGGCAATGAACTATTATTGTCGGATGCATAAATTGCCGTATGGGACCGTGGAACTTCCGGGTCTGCACATCAGGCGTAAAATGCAGAAAGTGGGATTCTTGAAAGGAGCGAAAGAATATATCAAAATGGGTTTTCAAATCGCTAAAGCCATTCTCTTAGTCAGATGGGGGAGGCTGAAAGGCGAAATCGTATAAAATTATGACACTGCCGAAAATTTTCAGACGTAAAAGCACCTATATCGTAGCGGGAATCCTGGCTGCGCTGGTAGCGATTGTCTTGTTCTATCAGGGCAAAGCAAACCAGATCGCGTACGAGACCGCGGCAGTGGAGCGGCGGGACCTGCAGCAGACGGTCGAAGTCACAGGCGAAATCAAACCCGCAGAGCGGATGGATTTATCATTCCAAAACAGTGGAAAAGTGAAGACGGTCAATGCCAAGGTCGGTTCGATGGTGATGGCAGGTGACATCTTGGCGACGTTAGAGGGGAGTGATGTGATTTTTACTGAGAAGAATGCGCGGGCGGCTTTGAGCGCAGCGCAAGCGAATTTGAATGCGCGGGCGGCGGGCGAAACCTCGCAATCCATAAGGGTTTCAGAGACTCAGGTAGAGCAAGCTCAAGCTTCGTATTCGAAAGCAGTGAGGGATTTGGAGGCTACGCGGCGCACGACAGCTGACACGGTGCAGAGCGCGACGGTGGCTTTGGGGACAGCGCAAAATAATTTGAATAATTCAGGAGCGATAGCGGAACAGAATATCGCGAACGCTTACGCTGCTGCACGGACTTCGTTGGCGACTGCTCTAGGGCCGTTGCAGACAGCGCTGACGGACGGCGACCAGATAACCGGTGTCGATAATACGGCAGCGAACGCGACATATGTTTCGTTGTTGGGCGTGACGGATTTAGGCTCGATGGAAAGGGCGAAGAATTCTTATCGCGTGGCGAAGGACGCAAAGCTTGCGGCGGAGAGGTTGGTCAATTCTTTGAGTACGGCTTCGAGTAAGGACCAGATCCAGGCCGCGGCTGATTCATTGCAGATAGCTATCGGATTAGTCCAAACTTATCTCACGGATGTGCAGAAGGTTTTGGCGGCCAGTTTGACCAGTTCGAATTTCACGACCACGGAGCTCACGACCAAGAAGACGATAATAGATGCGG
>JAQUHK010000181.1 GCA_028683655.1 Alphaproteobacteria bacterium | reverse complement strand
ACAGCCCACGCTTTAGACCGCTCTGCGAGCGCTCGATTGTAGACGTAGCGCACGCAACCAAACGTCTGAGCAAGCTGCTGAGCCTGCTCGTCGGTAGGGTAGAACCGGTACTTGTATGACCGGTGCACCTCTTTGGTTGCCATGTGAATATCCTAACAGGTTAGTTTTTTAACTGCATCGGATCTCACTTACTCGGTAAAAGTGGCGCTCTCGCCCATCTTCTTGAGCACGAAGCGATCACGCTGTCTGATCTTGCGATCGAGTGTGTGCTTGGCCCCGGCGACGCCGATTCCGTAGAGCATGACGAGCAGGATGAGCAGGGCAGCGGCCGCGATAGCGGCGAGAGAACCGATGATGGCGAGCGGCAACTCGAGCGTACAGCCTCCGCGGAACACGAACGACGCGACTGAGACTCCGGTGACAATGACGCTGGAAAGCGCGACGGTCCGTGCAGTGACGTGTTGGACTCGAAGCTCGGCTTTGGCGTCCTCGATGGCGTCGTCGTGGCGGTCTGTGTTGATGTTGTCGGGTATCATGTCAGGATTTCCATTCTGAGACCCTTGGTGGGCCTCTCAGATAGATAATATCATTTCATGGCGAGTTTGGACACTTTTTCATACTTTTAGTTGATTTTTCGCCACTCTGACACCTCTCGCTCGACAACGAAGCCGTTTTCCTGTCCGGCTTTGTGCTCAGCGGTGCCACGTGACGGTGCCGCGACAACATCCCACTCGCCGTACTCGTTCTCTTGCGCGACGCCCCACTGGGTTGTGCGCGGTCGAGTGTCGTCTGCGAGGAGTCCGGCTTCTGCCAACTTGCTCGCCCCGAGTTCGGCATCACGGATCGTGAGGGTGTTGTCTGAGAAGTTCACAGTCCAGAGAACATCTGCGACTTCCTCTTCCACGCTCAGCCCGTCACTCCCGTCATAGTAGGTGTAGTTGTAGTCGTCATTGTAGTCGTCATTGTCGCCACTCACCACTCGTCTCCTTCGTAGAAGATCTCTGCGCCACAGCGCGTGCACTCGAGCGAGACTTGACCATCCCGCTGGTCGATGACTCGGAGTTCGTGATCATGTGATTCACCGCAGACCTCAAGATACTCGTCGTTGTTGTCGTTGTTCACAGTCTCCGCCTTCTCTGCGCCGCCAGGATCAATTGTCTGGGCCGGTCATTGATTTCTTCTTGTCGCTTCTGCTCAGCTTTTGAACGTTTCCACGACGCCTGGATCATCTTCAGTCCGCTTGTCGAGAACTCATCCTCGTACACGCTTTTCCGCCCTTCGTTCTTCGAGAATACGTTCTACTCGGCGCGCTGCTCGCTTATTAGCGAGTCTTACGTCTTCCGGATTCGGTGTGTCAATGTTGTCCCACTCAAATGCAGTTGGCCACTTTCTCATCAAGATGTCACGACGAACGCGGTTGGTCGGAATGGCGAACTCGGGATCACGAAAGACTGCATCGATCGCTCGTGTGGTTCCGGACAAAACGAGTGCAGACGGTCGCACGGCGAGACGCGCCACTTGGGTCGTCTCCCATCCGAGCTTCTCACCGATCTGCGAATAGATCCAGCCGTCTGACGCTAGAGCTCGGATGCGCCGGGAAGCAGGCTCAGATGGCATCCTGTGACTATGCTTTGTTGTCTTCCATAATTCCCACAGGGTGATAGTCGGAACCGCGAGAAGCCGCTCCTCCGTCTCTAGCTCAATCTGTGCATTCTCAGCGCGAAGCATCCGACCAACGGTTCGTTCCTCGATGCCGGCAAGATGCGCGATCAGACCAATGCTGTAGCCCATGTCGCGAAGAGTCTCGATGTGGTCAAGTGATGCATCCATTGAGACTCGTACTGATTCCCACCGCCCTGACGCGACAGCACGCCGGCGCATGCGTTCATAGCACGTGTGGCAGAGCCCTTGGGTCAGTGCGGGCTTATTGGTGCAATCGTAACAACGCGTGTCGAGAATCGTTGCAGTGTTAGAGTTAAGTTCGGTCACGATGTCATCTCTGTGTGGTCTCGGAAGAAGTCATCTGCAGGCATGGTGTAGAACAGTCCGTACTCAGACCGGACAACGACATCACCCAGATGAGCAGACCCTTGCACGGAATCAAGGCCACACGAGAGCATGATCGACACGTGGATCTCGTTCCATGTCTCGGGATGCCAGATCTCGGTGATCAAGCCATCGCACCAGTCCGCGATCAGCGTCGCGTTCTGTTTGGTCACGGTGACTGCTTCGACGATGAGCTCGCCACGGCGATAGCGGCGGATCTCGGCGTGCATTTGAGCCATCATGGTCGCTCACTCTAGTTGGATGTCGTTTGTCGGTGTCTTTGTCGGTGTTTCTAGTTGATCTTATACCATTCTGGCCGTGAATGTCACATCTACGAATCAACTCGCATATACTCGATCTTCGGAAGATCGGTTGCGCCTGCCCACATTCCGCGTATGTGATCTTCATGAAGAATGCTCGCAAACCGCGACACACTGATGTTGATCGCAATGATCGCATCAGTGTGTCGTATGCGGAAACCACGCAGACTCTCTGGACGAGTTGTCGGAAGAATGACAAGCGTTCTGCCTCGGTATCTGTCGAGCATTAAAGATTTGACTTCAGCAGCGCTGTTTGCAAAGACATACAGCGTCGACGACGTATCTGCGGGATAGAATGGCGCTGCCTCTCCGCGGGAAGCTCGCATGGAATGCGTCTCGGTCTTCTCATCGAGCGACAGCACAGCGTGGATAAGACCGCGCATCAGTTCTGCGTGCGGATCGTCAGCTGTCATTGCACCGGCGAGGATTTTCTTGGCCTCTTCACGATGATTTACGTCAGCCATAGCACGTTCATCTTTCTCGGTATTTCGCGCCATCCGCGCTCAGAAAGTGATTCCACAGATTGACGAGCATCTCGGGCTCACATGCTTCGCCAACATCTGAACTATCGCTGCCGTAGAAGACTTGGTGAGAAGAGAACACGCGCTGCATGACTGTGATCGCGCCGAACAATAACGGCCAATCGCCACGCTCGTATCCGGGGCTGTAGTAGCGGCTGAGCGTGTTGAGCAAGATACGCGGCCCGTGTTCTCCAACCCTTGGGATATACGACAGCACCTCGGCATCCCACTCTGCTGCGATGCCGCCTCTCAGATCGATGCACCGATTGAGTTCTTTCCA
>JAQUHK010000180.1 GCA_028683655.1 Alphaproteobacteria bacterium | reverse complement strand
CTTTGAAATACTGAGCCCGAGGCCGGAATGCGTGCCGAACTTTTCCTGTTTAGGGCGTTCGCTGTAGAAGCGATCGAAGATGGCCTCCAGCTTTGCTTTGGGAATACCGCCACCCTCGTCCTCGACAATCAAATCGACAAAACCGTCTTTGGTCATATGGGCCGAGACAAAAACCTGACTTTCGGGCGGCGCGAAGGACAAAGCGTTACCGATCAGATTTTGCATCACCTGCACAAGGCGGGCCTCCAGCCCCGACACCTTCAAGCTGCGATCAAGCGCAGGATCAAGGACAACAGTAGCGCATTTTTTCTCGCCGCAGCCATGGGCATAAAACCCGACCAGCATGTCCAGCATTTTGGCCAGATCGATCATCGCGGCCTCATCCCGCGTCAACTCGGCATCAAGGCGTGAGGCATGGGAAATATCGGTAATCAGGCGGTCAAGGCGATCCACATCGTCACGAATGACCTGCATGAGTTTTTGTTGCCGTTCGGGATCGCGTACGATCCCCGCCGTCTCCACCGCGCTACGCAGCGAGGTCAGCGGGTTTTTGATCTCATGCGCGACATCGGCGGCGAAGTTTTCAATCGCGCCAATCCGCTTGGCCAGTGCCGCCGTCATCTCGCGCAACGCTACGGACAGATCGCCAATCTCGTCCTGCCGCGCGCTGAAATCGGGAATAGCATTGTGATTGAGCAACCGCGCCGAGCCCGACAAACCGACCATCTGGGTTTGCCCCCGCCGCACCGCCTCGGCCGCTTTGGCCAGCAGCTTGAGCGGATGCCCGATCGCGCGGGCCAGATAAAGCGACAACAAAACCGTAATCAGCAACGTCATCCCGAAAATCTTGAGGGTATCGAGGCGAACCTCGCGAATGGCGGCGTTAATCTTGGTATCGGGCCGCGTGAGCATCGCCACGCCCAGAACTTGCCGATACCGCTGCACAGGAACGGCGACGGACAACATCAGCCCGCCTTCAGGCATGCGCCACACCTGCGTTATGGGGCTTCCATCCTGCGCGGCCGTCACTTCCTCAAACGTATCCCCCTGCCGCAACTCGTCTTCGGGATAAAGGGGATACTCTTTTTTCTCAACCAACCGGTCGATCAAATCAAAGAATCCCATCACCCCTTCGCTGCCCCAAAACGCCCCCGACGGCGGCAATTTACGCGCCTGAACCTTGCCCGCAGGGTCAAGGAGAATCTGGCTGTCCGCAATCAACGCATCATCCGTGTCGTAAAGGCGGGTGCGCGTTTCGCTGGCCTCCACGAGGCGACGGATCATGAGGCGCGCCAAAAGCGGTGAGAGAATGTTGCGCTCGTCACGATCCAAAACAACCGCGCCTTCGGCAATCGCGCTGGCCGACAAACGCGCCTGCATCATCAGTCCATCCAGCTCGGTCGCGATCAGCCTGTCCTGATACCGCCCCAGATAAAGAAGCGAACCGACCAGAATAGCCAGTGCCATGACATTGACCGCCAAAATACGCAGGGTCAGCGGTGAAAGCCCCGCCGCCCGCGCCCGCTTCCGCGCCCACAGCGCACGCGGCCACGGGCAAGAAGGCGATGCCTCCTTACCTCGCAGAAACCTAGGCAAAACTCTGACCAGTAAGCGACGTATCATAAGAACCTGTTGCTAGGCGTTTGCTTTTTCCTCAACCTATCGCCCGACCCGCGTCATCGCGAGGAGCGCAGCGACGTGGCGATCCAGTCCCTAACTTTCCGGCAGGAGGACTGGATTGCCGCGCTCCCTACGGTCGCTCGCAATGACGCCGTAGGCGTTTTTATTGGGCCGCTGGAAAAAAGCCCCTTTTGCAGAGCACTTCCCCCCTCTACCCTTCCTTATACCGATAACCGACGCCATACAGCGTTTCGATCATCGAGAATTCGTCATCGACCACACGGAACTTCTTGCGCAGGCGTTTGATGTGGCTGTCGATTGTGCGATCATCGACATAGATCGACTCGCCATAGGCGGCATCCATCAACTGGTCGCGGCTTTTGACATGACCAATACGCTGGGCGAGTGCCTTGACCAGCAGAAACTCAGTGACCGTCAGATCGACATTCTTGCCCTTCCATGTGCATTGGTGGCGTGCGCTGTCCAACACCAAATCGCCGCGCGTGACAATCTGTGACGCATCGGCTGTCGGCGGGTTGAGGCGCAATTGCTCGCGGCGCAGAATGGCGCGAACACGCTCCAGCAAAAGACGCTGGGAAAACGGCTTGGTGATATAATCATCCGCGCCCATGGACAGGCTCATAATCTCGTCCACCTCTTCATCTTTGGAGGTCAGGAAGATTACGGGCATGGCCTGAGTCGCCGCATTTTGCCGCAGTTTTTGCAAAAGCTCCATGCCCGTCAGGCGCGGCATCTTGATGTCTAAAACAGCCATATCCGCAGGCCGCTGGGTCAGGCCGCGCAAAGCCTCCTCGCTGTCGGAATAGGTGCGAACGCCATAGCCCTCCGCCTCCAAAGCCATGCTGACGGAAGTCAGGATATTGCGGTCGTCATCGACTAGAACAACGGTCTGGGACATGGGAAAGCCTCCATAGGGGGTCGGGGTCAGGATTCAGGGATCGGGGGAAGCCCCCTTTCCTGTGAAAAGAATTAACTCCATGACTGTGGCTCAATTTGGGGAAGATTGTGGCATTTAGCAAGGGGGATTTCACCCCCCGATCCCCGAATGCCGACCCACGATCCCCTAAAGGCCAAATCCCCCTTCTTAACCATACATATCCGTTGCCGCCCCATACCGCTTCGGATAAAAACAAAGCAGACCAAGAACCCATTTAGTGGAGACAACTATGAATATTTTGAGCGAGCGTTTTGAAATGACGGAAGTCCGCCCTGTTGTAACAGAAACCTACGCCGTTATGGCTGGGGCACATGTCAGGTCTGCTCCAAATAGCTACAAAGCCCTGCAAACCGTTTCGGCCTGTGTCTTTAATCCTTACAAAACGGTAGGTCTTTATGCCATAGGCCTTTATTTCACGCGCACGTTTATAAATTTTAGAGACCGCCCCACCATACAAAAAAATCAACCTGAAGCTTTCCTTTATGGTTTGGCCCATAATGCCTTCTGCATAAAGAAAGGGGATCCATCCCATCCTATGGGGGGAGCGGATTTGCTTGCCGTCTTAAGCGAACATGTTCCGCACGCAACC